>CADBTM010000024.1 GCA_902797555.1 Oscillospiraceae bacterium | reverse complement strand
CGGCGTTGGACACGTCAAAGACGCGGATATCCCGCACGCCCCGCTCGCTGAGGGCATTGGCCAGCGCCTGGGCGGTGAGGGCGGTGTGGCCGTACACCGAGGCATAGGCAATCACGACGCCCTTCTCCTCGGGAGTATAGGTGCTCCACTGCTGATACTTTTCCAGAATCACGTCCAGATCCCGGCGCCAGATGGGGCCGTGGAGGGGGCAGATGCGGTTGATCTTGAGGGCGGCCAGCTTTTTGATGGCGGCCTGCACCTGCGTGCCGAATTTGCCCACAATGTTGGTGTAATAGCGGCGGGCCTCGTCCATCCAGTCCGCGCCGAAGTTCACCTGATCGGCAAAGAGATTGCCGTCCAGCGCGCCAAAGGTGCCGAAGGCGTCGGCGGAAAAGAGGGTCTCGGAGGTGCGGTCATAGGTCATCATCACCTCGGGCCAGTGCACCATGGGGGTGGTGTGGAAGGAGAGGATGTGCTTGCCGGTCATCACGGAAACGCCGTCCCGCACTTCCTGCGCCCGCTGGCTGAGTTCGGCGCCGAAGAAGTTGCCGATCATCTTTTTCGCGCCGGGGGTGCACACCACCTGTGCCTCCGGCCAGCGGCGCAGCACATCGCCCAGAGTGGCGGCGTGGTCGGGCTCCATGTGGTTGACCACAACGTAATCCAGCTTGCGCTCGCCCAAAACGGCCTCTACGTTGCGCATAAACTGGTCGCGGATGCTCTCGTCCGCCGTATCCAGCAGCACGTTTTTCCGGTCGAGCAGCACATAGCTGTTGTAGGAAACGCCGTTGGGGATGGGATACTGGTTTTCAAACAGGGCAAGACGGTGATCCGAGCCGCCCACCATATAGAGATCCTCGCACACCTTGCGGCAGGTGGCCAGCGGGAGCTGGCTGTCCTCGGGGGCGGCCTTGGGGGCTTCGGCCATGGGCTTGGCCTCGCCGGAGATCAGGTCGTTCAAAAAGGCCTCCACCCGGTCGGTGCACGAACCGCAGAAGGCGGTGGCGCGGGTGCGCTCCCGGATGTCCTCCACCGTTCTGGCGCCGGCCTTCACCGCGTCGGCCATATCGCCGCAGGTCACTCTTGCGCAGGAACAAATCACTTTTTTGGGATCGTATTCCATAGTATTTTCTCCTCCAAAAGGGCAAATTTATGATTTTATGATTCTATTATATCAGCTTTCTTCTTCCCTGTCCAGTATTGCGCAAAGCCGATTTGTGGTGTAAAATAAAAGCATATCCCAAAAAGGAGCGATTTCCATGAAAATCTGTCTGTACGGGGCGTCCTCCAACGAGATCGACCCCAAATATATCGCCGCGGTAGAGCGGCTGGGCTATGCGCTGGGCAAGCGGGGGCACACCCTGCTTTTCGGCGGCGGAGCGCAGGGGCTGATGGGTGCGGCCGCAAGAGGCTGCAAGGACGGCGGCGGCCGGATCATCGGGGTGGCGCCCTCCTTCTTTAACGTGGACGGCATTCTGTATCCCCACTGCGATTCCTTTATCTATACCGAAACCATGCGGGAGCGCAAACAGATCCTGGAGGATCGCGCCGACGGCTTTGTGACGGTGCCCGGCGGGATCGGCACCTTTGACGAGTTTTTCGAGATTCTCACCCTCAAGCAGCTGGGGCGGCACGCAAAGCCCATCGCCCTGTTCAACGTGGAGGGCTATTTCGATCCCCTGCTGGCGCTGCTGGAAAACAGCATCGAAAAGGGCTTTCTCAAGGCGGCCTGCCGCTCGCTGTGGAGCTGCTTTGACGATCCCGATGCCCTGCTGGATCGGCTGGAGCACGAAGAAAACGACCCGGTGGACGTCCGCCGGATGAAAAACATCTGAGGTGATGGCATGAAAAAAGCATTTGACGGAAAGGCGCCCAAGGTGGCGGAAAACTGCTTTATCGCGGAGAATGCCGCGCTGATCGGCGACGTGACGGTGATGGAGGACGCCTCCGTGTGGTACGGCGCCGTCATCCGCGGGGACGCCGAGCCCATCGTCATCGGACGGGGCACCAACATTCAGGACTGTGCCGTGCTCCACTGTGACCGGGGCTTTTCCCTCACCATCGGCGATAACGTCACCGTGGGACACAGCGCCATCGTCCACGGCGCCACCGTGGAGGACGAGGTGCTCATCGGCATGCACGCCACGCTGATGAACGGCTGCGTCATCGGCAAAGGCTCGATCATCGCGGCCGGCGCTCTGGTCAAAGAAGGCCAGATCATCCCGCCCGGATCGCTGGCGGTGGGCGTCCCCGCAAAGGTGCTGCGCCCCGTCTCTCAGGAGCAAAAGGAGCTCATCCTCTGGGACGCCCGGCACTATGTGGAGCAGGCAAAAAAGCACAAGGAAGCAAAAGAGATCTGATCGCAGATGCTGTCCCGCAAGCCTTCCCATTTTTGAGGGAAGGCTTTTTTCTTTCTGTTTTTTCCATGAAAAAAGAGCGCTTTTTCGCGCAAAATACCCATCGGAGGTGTGTTTTCCGTGGAAAATGAACGCATGATCCCCGATCCCGCCGCACCCGACGCCGTGGAAGCGCTGGGCAGCGTGGTCACAGAAGGATCCGACCGCATCCACTGCCTCACCATCGTGGGACAGATCGAAGGCCATCAGGCTCTGCCCAGCAGCACCAAGGCCACCCAATACGAGCACATTTTGCCGCTTCTGGCATCCATCGAGGAAAGTCCGGAGATCGACGGCCTGCTCATTCTGCTCAACACCGCCGGAGGCGACGTGGAGGCCGGACTGGCCATCGCCGAGCTGATCGCCGGGATGACCAAGCCCACCGTCTCACTGGTGCTGGGCGGAGGGCACAGCATCGGCGTGCCGCTGGCAGTGGCAGCCAAAAAATGCTTTATCGCGCCGACGGCCAGCATGACCCTCCACCCTGTCCGCATGAACGGTCAGGTGCAGGGCGTGCCCCAGATCTCCGCCTATTTTCAGCGGATTCAGGAGAGCATCGTGGACTTTATCACCGCCAATTCCCGCATCGCCCCCGAGCGTCTGCGACAGCTGATGCTGCGGGACGGTCAGCTTTTGGGCGAGGCGGGCAGTGTGCTTTACGGTCGGGAAACGGTGGAGGTGGGACTGTGCGACGCCCTCGGCAGTCTGCGGGAAGCCCTCTCCTGTCTGCATCAAATGATTCGGGAGGCGAAAGAATGAGCGACTGGTTTGACGCATGGAACCCGTTTTTCTTCCCCGGAAGGGCATTTTTCCCTCACGGTCAAGAGGATCTCCCGCCGGAATTCCGCAGGGAAAATCGGGATCTCCGCATTCCCCTCAAGGAGGGGCCGCCCATGGACGGCGTGTATCCCTGGCATATTTTGCAGTAATCGCATTCGCCGGATGAGGTGGACGTCCCGCGTAAAGCCTCCCTTATGGAAAGGGAGGTGGCAGCGCCAAAGGCGCTGACGGAGGGATTGTTCCTGCGGGAGGACAACAACCCCTCTGTCGCCTCCGGCGACAGCTCCGGTTGCAACATCGGCTCTGTCATCGCACCTACGCGCTCGCCAATCGCCGTGTTGCTGCCCCTCCTTATTGCTCGCTTGCTCCGCCGCTGGCGGCGCTCGCAAACGTCCCCCCTT
>CADBTM010000023.1 GCA_902797555.1 Oscillospiraceae bacterium | reverse complement strand
TCACCATAGAAGAGGTGGTCACCGTTCCGCCCTGAATGTCATAGGCAAAGACAGAAATGCACATTGCAAGAACAAATACAGAAAACAAAACGACGTAACGGGTTGCGGATTTCCAGTTCATTTTGTAACCTCCCAGCATTTTCGGGTTACTTGCCGCTGAGCGCCCTGTCCAGCCAGATCGAGCCAAGCTCCATCGCTTCGTAAAGATTATCGCGCTGTGCGGTTTTCACCACTCTGTCTACAGAGCTGATCTCCGGATCGGTGTATTGCAGCTGGATGACCACCTTGTTGGCCAGGGTGTAGCCTTCCTTTTGCTCCGAAGAGGTGACCTGCATCATAATCACATATTTGTCCGTCATGCTGCCGTAATAAATCACGTTGTCCTTGCGCAGCAGGGGACGACCCTTATAGGTCAAAGGCAGTTGATTGTTTTTACCGGTTGCTTCCATACAGACTTCCTCCGATTGACATATTTATTATAACAGAAAAGATTACAAAAGTCAAACAAAAAGATTACAAAAGAGAAACAAAAATGCCGCCTCTGACAGGAAGCGACATTTTATCAGACCTGTACACAGACAGATCAATCTGACAAATAATGACGCACCAGCTCCTGCAGAAGCTCGTCGCGGTCGATCTTGCGGATCAGAGTTCTTGCATTATTATGGTTGGTGATATAGGTAGGATCCTCAGACAGAATGTACCCCACAATCTGATTGATGGGGTTATAGCCCTTTTCCTGAAGCGCATCATAAACCGCAGTAAGGATCTGTTTCATCTCCAGATCGGTATCGTCACCAATTCGAAATTTACGGGTTCCGTCAAACATGAGATCGCCTCCAAACCAATTTAAATTTATTATACTACATCATGCTGCTAAAGTAAAGGGAAAAACACAATCTTTTGTGAAAAAACACGGGGCAGGGCTCAGTCTGCCCCGTGTTTTCATGGAGATTACAATCTCAGCGTCGCGCCAAAGGCAGTCTCCAGCGCAGAGATAATTTTTTGCATGATGGCGTCGGTCTCGTCGCCGGTGAGCGTATGATCCGGGCTTCTCAGCTCGAGAGAGAAGGCAACGCTCTTTTTGCCCTCGGAAACCTGTGCACCGCGATACACGTCAAAGAGCTCCAGCTTGTCCAGCGCTTTTCCCGCGGCTTTGCGGATCTCGTTCTCCAGCTGCAGGACATACAGCTTGTCGTCGCACACAACGGCCAGATCACGGGTGGTGGCGGGGTATTTGGGAATGGGTTTGTAATACCGCTCCTTGTCCACCAGCGCAAACAGCTTTTCCAGATCGACCTCTGCCATATACAGCTCTGCACCGATGTCATAGTTTTTGAGCACGGTGGGATGGATCTGACCCACATACCCCAGCAAATCGCCCTTTGCATAGATGGCGGCGCAGCGGCCCGAATGGTAGCTGGGGTTTGTCTCGCAGGGGGCGAACTCGCAGACATTGACCGAAAGCATGGTAAAGATCGCTTCCAGACAGCCCTTGAGATGATAGAAGTCCTCGCCATAGGTGGCCATCACCAGAACGGTGCGCTCTTCGGGGAGCTGTTCTGCATCCACGTTTCCCTTGTCATCCAGCTTGGGAAGATAAACCTTGGACTGCTCGTACAGATGGATAGATTGTGCGCGGAAATTGTAGTTTCTGGCCGCGACCTCCAGCATGGCGGGCAGGGGGGTGGTGCGAAGCAGGCTTTGATCCTTGCCCAGAGGATTGGTGATGACAACGGTTTTTCTCCGCACATCGTCTTCCGCAAGACCGATCTTTTCAAAGGCCTTGGGGCTCATGAAGGAAAGGGTTCTTGCCTCGTTATAACCTACCGCATTGCACGCTTCATTGACCAGTCGGGAGAACTTTTGCCGCTGGGTCAGACCGCCCTTGGTGGTTTGTCCGGTGAGCAGGGTAGTGGGGATCTTATCATAGCCGTAATATCGGGCCACTTCCTCTGCGATATCCGCCGTGCCCTCCATATCATCCCGCCAGGAGGGAACAGTGACCTTGTCGCCTTCCACGGTAAAAGCCAGCTTTTCCAACGTCTTTACCATAAACTCCCGCGGCACATCGGCGCCGATGAGCGCATTTACCTTTTCAGGTTCCAGCTTGAGGACGCGAACCGGTTTGGGATTGGGATATTCGTCAATGATGCCGCCGATGATCTGGCCTGCACCCAGCTGTTCCACCAGCTGGCAGGCACGCTTGAGGGCGCGCAGGCAGCCTTCGCTGTTGACACCCCGCTCGAACCGTCCGGAGGCCTCGGTACGCATGCCCAGACGGCGGGATGTGGTGCGGACAGAAACAGAATCAAACATGGCAGATTCAAAGACGATCATCCCGGTGTTTTCCGTGATCTCACTGTTTTCACCGCCCATCACGCCGGCGATGGCAACCGCCTTTGTGGGGTCGGCAATGACCAGCGTGTTTTCCCACAGCGCTCGGGTCTGACCGTCCAGCGTGGTGCATTTTTCATCCGCGGCGCATCGGCGGACGATGATCTTTCCTCCGTCGATGCACTTGTAGTCAAAGGCGTGCATGGGCTGGCCGTATTCCAGCATGACGTAGTTGGTGATATCCACGATGTTGTTGATGGGACGCACACCGGAGGCACGCAGACGATCCCGCATCCACTTGGGCGAGGGCTGGATGGTGATGTTCTTCGCCATTGCAGCACAATAGCGGGGACACAGGTCGGCGTCCTTGATCTCCACGGAGAGGTGATCCCGGATGTCGCCCTCGGTTTTGCCGATCACAGGCTCTTCCAGATGAAATTCTTTCTCAAAGGTCGCAGCGCTTTCCCGTGCCAGTCCGATGATGCTCAAACAGTCAGGACGGTTGTGCAGGATATCAAAATCAAATACGGTTTCGTCGATGCCCAGCGCAGCGCATACGTCTGTACCGTTTTCTCCCGCATACTCGGCAGGGAGGATCAGAATGCCGTCCCGGATGCAGTGGGGGAACTCGGCCTGCTGTGCTCTCAGATCGTCGGGGGTGAGAACAGCGCCGTTTTTGGTGTTATAGGCCACCAGGTCGCCTGTATGAATGTTGGAGCAGCCGGTTTCAGCTTCCACAGTTTTATCTCCCGCGTCCAGCGTCAGGGCGAATCTGCCGTATCCTGCGCTTTCCACGCGAAGCGCCTTTGCTGCAACCACCGCGCCGAACACCTTTGCTCCGGGCTGGATATCGGCGGGAATGGAGGGCTTATCGGCGTCCAGCGGATGATAATCATTGAGCAGAGCCGCGGGCACAATGGCTGCCTCGGGAACGTCCCGCTCCTCCAGATTCAGCTCCTTCAGCGAGCATAGCATGCCGTTGGAGGCAACACCTCTCAGCTTGCCTTTTTCGATGGTGACGCCGCCGGGCAGCTTTGCCTTGTGCAGGGCAGCAGGTACGCGGTCGCCCACATGGACGTTCCACGCGCCGGTGACGATCTGGACAGGCTCCGCCTCTCCCACGTCAACCTGGCACACCCACATATGATCGGAATTGGGATGACGCTCCATCTCTGTAACGGTGCCGATCACCACGCCGGAGATCTCATCTGCTGCATTGTCCCAGCTTCCCACCATGGTACCGGCCATGGTCATATCCGCGGCATACTGCTTGGGACTGATTGTCTCGATCCCGATATCGGTAAAATCCTTTAACCAGCTATACGGTAATTTCATCGTTTCTACCTCCCATTAAAACTGCTTGAGGAAGCGCTCGTCGTTTTCAAACAGCAGCCGCAGATCGTCGATCTTGTAGCGGAACAGGGTGATACGCTCCAGACCGACGCCAAAGGCAAATCCGCTGTATTCTTCCGGATCGATGCCGCAGGCGCGGAGCACGTTGGGGTGCACCATGCCGCAGCCCAAGACCTCGATCCAGCCCTCATATTTGCACATCGGGCAGCCTTTTCCGTGACATTTGAAACAGCTGATGTCCATTTCCGCGCTGGGCTCGGTAAAGGGGAAATAGCTGGGGCGCAGACGGATGGAGGTCTCCTCGCCGTACAGCGTCTTTGCAAAGGTTTCCAGCGTGCTCTTCAGATCACCCATGGTGACATTTTTGTCGATCACCAGACCCTCGATCTGATGGAACATGGGGGAATGGGTGGCGTCGGCTTCGTCGTTGCGGAACACTCTTCCCGGGGCGATGATGCGGATGGGGGGCTGGGTCTTTTCCATCACGCGCGCCTGCATGGGAGAGGTCTGGGTGCGCAAAACGATATCGTCGCTGATATAGAAGGTATCCGAAGGCTCCCGGCTGGGATGGGTTTTGGGCGCATTGAGCATGTCAAAATTGTAATGCACCAGCTCCACCTCGGGACCCTCCGCCACAGAATAGCCCATTCCCACAAAAATATCGGTGACTTCATCCAGAACAGTGGTAAGAGGATGCTTTTTTCCGATGGGGATCTTTTTTCCGGGCAGGGTAACGTCCAGACGCTCCCGTCTGAGCTTGCGCTCCATCTCATATTCCGCGGCGCGCTGACCGGCCTCCTCGATGGCAGCCTCGATTTTGCCGCGCACCTCGTTGGCGATCTGACCGATCACAGGGCGCTCCTGAGCAGACAGCTGACCCATGCCTTTCCAGATGGCTGCCAGCTCGCCCTTTTTGCCGAGATAGCGGACACGCGCCGCTTCCAGCGCCTCTTTCGCCTCCGCGGCTTGGATCTCATCCAGCGCCTGCGCAAGGATTTGTTCCAGCTTTTCTTTCATGTTTGTGCTCCTTTTATCGTAAATTGTTTATTCGTCCATGGAAATATAGGGATCCTGTTTATTTCTTCGCCGATAGATCGCTTCCAGCTTTGCAACGACCTCTTCCTTCGGCTGTAAAAAGGGCGTCTCGTGGCTCAGACCGATCCAATAGGCTGGGCTTTCCTTGATGGTGCGGATGGTCTGCTGCAGCGTGCCTGTATTGTATACCACCCGGCCGTTTTTTACGGTGCAGTCGGTTCCGTCCCCGGTGAAGAGATAGGCACCGTCCACCTCCAGCGCAAGAGAGTCTTTGGCGTGACAGGAAGGGAAGGGAAGAATGCGGATCTTTCGTCCGTCATAAAACTCAGTAATCCGGCTGACGATCGTCCCGATTTTGGTTTTCTGAAACGTGAACTTGCCTTGATACACGTTTTCCGGCGAGATCCGGGTCAGATTTCCGATATGGTCGGCATGAAAATGGGACAGGATCACACGATAGGGTCTGCTCCATTCCTGCAGAGTCTGTGCAGCCTCCGCGCCTGCGCCTACATCGAATACCCAATCATACTGCTCTCCCCGAACAAGGATCACATCGGCAGAAAGCGGATCTTCGCTGGGCTCGATCTGAAAAATATCCTTTGCGATCTCCCGCATAGCTCCTCCAAAAAACAAAAAAAGCCTTCGTCCATCTTCTGGGACGAAAGCCATCGCTTCCGCGGTACCACCCGCATTTCCGGCGTTGCCGGACACTTTTCGGTCTGTAACGGGACTTCCCGCCGTTTGCCTACGCAGCGTATGCCTTCAGCAAAGGTGCTCGAAAGGGAACTTCCCGCACGCATCCCGCAGGCGGCTTACAGCCGATGGCCGCCATTCTCTGTCCGTTTTGCAGTACGGTACTTTCTTTGTCATCGCATCCGATATCAAATTAGTAATAGCATAGCACTTTGCGCGAAAAAAAGCAAGGTCTTTCCCCAAAAAATCAGAACATACAGCTTGCACAACCGATTTTTGTTTCAACTTTTCTTTTTCTGTTGACATTTCACCAAATTCACTTTTTGTTCAAAAAGCCCTTGAAAAAAGCTGTCGTATCGGGTATGATATCACAAGATAAATAAAGGAGATGAAGGGCATGAAACAGAAACAGAATCTGATGCGCGATCTGCTTTCTTTTCCGACCCTTTTTTTCATTCTCTCATAGTCACGGTATCGGCATTTCCATCCAATGGAGATGCCGTTTTTTGTGAGTAATTTTTTAAGATCAGGAGGATAAAGATGAAAGAGAAAAAACAAAAAACCGGTCTCGGCAACGAAGCTGTCTATGATGCACGAGAGCTTGGTATCCCTCGGATGCTGGTTCTTGGTCTGCAGCACCTGTTCGCCATGTTTGGAGCCACCGTGCTCGTCCCCATCCTTGTCTCCGGTTACGGCCTGCCTCTGAGTATTCAGACCAC
Organism: Oscillospiraceae bacterium; assembly: GCA_902797555.1. Taxonomy (GTDB): domain Bacteria; phylum Bacillota; class Clostridia; order Oscillospirales; family Butyricicoccaceae; genus UBA4644. The sequence goes on along the minus strand of CADBTM010000023.1, from coordinate 1,274 downwards.
GCTGCTCTTTGCCGGACTGGGTACTCTGCTGTTCCATCTGTGCACCAAGCTCAAGGTTCCCGCCTTCCTCGGTTCGTCCTTTGCCTATCTGGGCGGCTTTGAAGCCGTTGCCAATCTGGACGCCGGAAAATACGCCTCCATGTCCGGCGACGAAAAACTTGCCTACGCTCTGGGCGGCGTTGTTGTGGCCGGTCTGCTCTATCTGGTGCTGGCTCTGCTCTTCAAGCTGGTGGGCGCAAAGAAGGTCATGCGGTATTTCCCGCCCATCGTCACCGGCCCCATGATCATCATGATCGGCCTGAATCTGGCCGGCTCCGCCATCGGCAATGCCTCCACCAACTGGGCTCTGGCTCTGGTGGCCATCGCCGTCATCATCGTGGCCAACATCTGGGGCAAGGGCATGATCAAGATCATCCCCATCCTGCTGGGCGTTGTGGTTTCCTATATCGTCGCGCTGATCTTCGGTCAGGTGGATTTCACCGCCACCAATGCCGCCAGCTGGATCGGTCTGCAGAAGTTTGTCATTGCCAAGTTTGACATCACCTCCATCCTGGTCATGGCTCCCATCGCCATCGCCGCCATGATGGAGCACATCGGCGATATTTCCGCAATCTCCTCCACCACCAACCGCAATTTCATTGAGGATCCCGGTCTGCATCGCACCCTGCTGGGCGACGGTCTGGCCACCTCTCTGGCCGGCATGTTCGGCGGCCCTGCCAACACCACTTATGGTGAAAACACCGGCGTTCTGGCTCTGTCCAAGGTCTACGATCCCAGAGTCGTCCGTCTCGCCGCCATCTATGCCGTCATCCTTTCCTTCAGCCCCAAGTTTGACGCTTTGGTCAACTCCATTCCCGCTTCCATCGTGGGCGGCGTCAGCTTTATCCTTTACGGTATGATCTCTGCCGTCGGTGTGCGCAACATCGTCGAAAATAAGGTGGATCTTACCAAGTCCCGCAACCTGATCATCGCCGCCGTCATGTTTGTCTGCGGTCTGGGCTTCAGCGCCGTGGGCGGCATCACCTTCCATGTGGGCAATGCCGATATCACCCTTACCGGTCTGGCCATCGCCGCAGTCGCCGGCGTTCTGCTCAACGGCATCCTGCCCGGCAACGACTATGTGTTCGGAACCTCCGCCGAGGCCGACAGCTCCGCCAATCTGGGCTCCTATTGATCCCATCCTTTTTCAAAAAGAGCGGGTCATTTGACCCGCTCTTTTCATATCTGCTTTCTCACGCCCTCGATGTGCAGGCAGCGCATCATTCGCAGCTTAT
>CADBTM010000022.1 GCA_902797555.1 Oscillospiraceae bacterium | reverse complement strand
GGTCATTCCCCGCCATCAGTGCCTCCTCGATCTGGTCGTGCACCTTGCCGAGCTCGTCATACAGCAGATCCTCCAGCATGTTCAGTGTTTGATCTCTCATTTGATACATTTTGGCCTTCCCTCCTTTCTCCACACGGCGCCATACCGTGCCGCCTCTTCTTCCACCGTCAGGCTCTCCCAGTTGCGGTATCGCTCCTCCCACGGAACGAAGATCTCCTCCGGCATCTTTGCCCGCAGCAGCTTGTCCACCTGCGCCCGGAAAACATCTGCGTCCGGCGCCCCCGTGATCCCCGTCGCCACCTGATCGTGATACACCTGGAAGATCTCTTTTGCGATCCTCTTTGCCCGCTCAAAGCCTAATGGCTTGCCGTCCACGGCTGTCCCATGGAAAAGCGCGATGAACACCGCGTCTGTCATGGCCTGCTCCGCCCACTCGCGGATCAGGATTGCCGTCTCCTGCAGTTCCTGCTGATGCTGCCGCTGGATCTGTGTCAGCCATGCGCTGGGCTTGCTCATGCCTCCACCCCCCAGATCTCCGGGAAAAGGTGCTTCGCCTCCCGCCAGGTGCACGGCAGGTCAGTCCAGGTCTCCCCCGAGTTGCCGATGAGGACGCATGTCCCCCGGAAGGGGATCCCCATCATAGAAAAGCAGGGCTCCAGTCCCAGCTTCTCCCCGTCCCGGTTGACGATCAGGCCGATGTTGCTGGCGATTGCCACGTGCCGCAGCTCTCCCTCCACGATGCGCTTCAGGTTCTCGGTGCCGGTGCTCACGTTGGTGCAGTATGGCTTCTCTCCCGGCCGCTTGATGATGACTCTCACTTTGATCACGGCTTGTCCCTCCATATCGCGGGCAGCAGCCACCGGCTCTGCTCCAGGCTCATCGGGCAGTCCGTGAATTCCTCTCCCCGGCTGCCGATCAAGGCGATGGTTCCGACAAAGATCTCTCCGCAAATGCGGCAGTTCTCCTGCATTCCCATGATCTTCCCCTCCTCGTTGCAGAGGATCCCCATGTTCAGCGCAAGGGGCACGTGCTCGATGTACCCGCCCACCAGCTCCTGCAGCGCCTCCAGCGTGTTGCTCACGGTGCGCGCCTCCGGGTTCTTCCCCGGCTCCTTGACGATCACGCGGATCTTCTCTTTCACGGCTGCATCACCTCCGCCGGCCCCGCAACATAGGTGATCTTCGGGCTTTCCCATTTGGGCGGCGCCAGCCGGTTGGCCGTCCATGCCATCGCCAGCACCACCGCCGCGATGAGCATCAGCCAGGCGATTGCTTTCTTCATGGTTTGACTTCCCCTTTCTTTCTATATCGCTCCTGCGCCTTTCGGCTTCGGTCGATGATCCTGCATTGTTCGCTGCAAAACAGTGCTTGCAGCCGCATGGTGGGCTTTCCGCAGCACCAGCATTTTCCCATGGGTGTCCGGCTGCGCTTGATGGGTGGGATCCCTGCCTCCCTGCGCTTTTTCTCCGCATTATTGATCTGGGCTTGCGCCGCGCAGGCCGGACTGCAATACTTCCTCCCTGTCCCTGTGACAGGGTTTCCGCATACAGCGCAGGGCTTTTCCTTTTTTCGGCGCGTCTTCCGAGGCTTGTCCTCCTCAACCGTCACCGGCGCGCCAGGCTTGCCCTTGGCCACATATTTGCCATAGCTCATGCCATGTTCTTGTGCCCTGGCTGCCTCCGCGCTCAAAAGCAGCATGTTCTTCGGCCAATAGCTATAAGGATCCTTCGGCATGTTCCCGCCGGCGCTGCTCGATGTTCACCGCGATCCTCCATGCCAGCGTCTGGATCCTCTTCCTGGTCGCCGCCAGTTCTTCCTCTGTCTTGCCGGCATACCCGCCGTCCCAGATCTCGATCCGGCATCCATCCTTGACGATGGTCTTCACCAGCTTTCCCATGTTTGGGTCATCCTTCATCGGTACGCACCGCACAGCACCGCCTCCTTTCTCAATTGATATGCTTCGCACGCTCGTCCCTATACAGCCTCCGAGCTCTCCCACTCGATGCTGCCGTCTGCATAGACGGTCAGCCCGGTGATCATACGCTTCTGACCATCCTGCGTCTCGATGAGGTATTGATCCAAAAAATCTCTCCCCACGATCCGCACCTTTTCTCCCAGGTTTCGGCTCTTGTAGCTCTGCCCCATCCTCAGGGGCTGCTCCAGCATCATCCGCACCTGGTTCTGGCTCCGGTTCCCCGGCTTTCTCCTGTTTCGGTTCATCCGCTCTTCCCTCCTTTTTCCCCGCCCCGCTCCTGCGGGGCGTTTTCAGTCCTCAAAAAAACGCGTCCACGAAAATCCCAGCACACCCGCGATCTTCTTGGCCAGCTCCACGCTGGGGCGGCGCTTTCCTTGTTCCAAATAGCAAAGATACTGCTGAGTGACACCGACTTCTCTCGCAAGTTGCGTCTGTGTCATTTGCATTTTGCGGCGTTCTTCTTTCAGTTTCGTGTGTCTCACCTCATTTGGTCTTACAAAACGATGTTACTACCTTTAGTTGTAAATGATATTATCACTACTTTTTGTTGTTGTCAAGCATTTTTTCTTGCAAATACAACTTTTTGTTTTATAATTGTTTTTACAAAGGAGGTGTTCCGATGTTTACCGATCGGCTTCGCGTTGCCCGTAGGAACGCAAAACTTTCCCAGCAAGCGCTTGCAAAGCAGCTTTATATCTCGCAGCAGGCATATGCAAAATATGAGTCTGGTACCGCCACTCCAAATCCTGAGGTCCTTGCGCAAATTGCCTCTTTACTGAACGTTTCCTCAGATTATCTTCTTGGGGTTGCCGATTCTCCCTTTGTTTCTCGCTCATCAGCTGTTGCTTCCCTCCGCGTCCCCGTGGTCGGCACCGTTGCCGCCGGTTACCCTGCCTTTGCTGATGAGGATATCCTGGATTTTGAGGAGGTCACCCCCGATATGGCCGCCCGCGGCGATCTCTTCGGCCTGCGGGTCAAGGGCAGCTCCATGGAGCCCCGGATCCGGGAGGGCGATGTGGTCATCGTCCGCCGCCAGGAGACCGCCTCCACCGGCGATACCGTTGTCGTCAAGGTCAACGGCGATGAGGCCACCGTCAAGCGCATTAAAATAACGCCGGACGGCTGGACACTGATCCCAACCAATCCGGCGTATGATCCGATGTTCTTTTCTCCTGCGGAGATCTCCTCCCTGCCCGTCTGCATCATTGGCAAGGTGATCGAGCTCCGCGGCAAGTTCTGAGGAGGCGTCTTCGCCATTATGATTAATCTTGATAAAATTCTTTACTATGACAGAGTCTGTTACAGTTGCAGCTTCCCAAGTTCTTTGATTCCTGATTCCATCCGAATGGCGTCAAAAATGATGGACTATAATCGACTTCTTCCTTCCTCATTTCAGTTCTCCGAAAACGATTACCCTGATTTTTTATATTTTTTTCAAAGTTATAGGAGTTGGTTACTGAAAAACTACATGAACCCTTCTTTTTCTTTCTCTTCCGCTTACCCCAATCTTCTTTCCATCATCAATAGACGGCATTGGAAGGCCGATGCATTTGAGGCAGTCTATAAATCACTCCCAAAAGAAGCTCTTTTTTTCGCTCAAACCTTCTACGACTTCGCCTCTTTCGCGCTTCGTAATAAAGACGATGAAATGCTCATCCCGCATAGAATGTATTTAGGCGCGATTCTTATGCTTCAGTTGGTCGGTTACTCGTTTGAAGCAGAAGCCTCCATCGAGGAATCGATCATTCGCAAACTTCAGGCGCAAGAGAAAACCCTTGTTTAATTAAGAATCCGAAAGCTGAGGTGATCCCTACGCCCTACTGTATCTATCTCCGCAAATCCCGCGCCGATCTGGAGGCCGAGGCTCACGGCGAAGGTGAAAGCCTCTCCCGGCATGAAGCCGCGCTCATGGCTCTGGCCAAATCCCGACGCCTCACCGTGACGAAAATCTTCCGGGAGATCGTTTCCGGCGAAACCATCACCGCCCGTCCGGAAATGCAGGCGCTGCTGCGCGAGGTGGAGGCCGGCCTCTGGGAAGGCGTCCTGGTGATGGAGATCGAGCGTCTTTCCCGCGGCGACACCATCGACCAGGGCATCGTCTACCGTGCCTTCTCTTATTCCGGCACTCTGATCGTCACACCCAGCAAGACCTACGACCCAAACGACGAGTTCGACCAGGAGTTCTTTGAATTCGGTCTGTTCATGTCCAGGCGGGAGTACAAAACGATAAACCGCCGCATGCAGCGCGGCCGTCTGTCCTCTGTCAAGGAGGGCAAGTTCGCGGGGAACAAAGCACCCTATGGCTACGCCCGTGTCAAGCTGCCGAAAGAAAAAGGCTGGATCCTCCAGCCGGACGAGCACGCGGATGTCGTCCGCAAGATCTTCGCCTGGTTCACCGATCCCGTCTCTCCCATCGGCTCCTCCCTCATTGTCCGCCGCTTGAATGACGCGGGGATCCCCTCGCCTTCCGGCGACTTCTGGACTCCGGCCGCCGTTCTTTCCCTGCTGAAAAACCCCGTCTACTGCGGTTTCCTTCGCTGGGGCTGGCGTGCAACTGTCAAGTCTATCCAGGATGGGCTCGTCACGGTTTCCCGACCCGTGGCCAAAGACAACACACTGTTCCGCGGACTTCACGAACCACTTGTTACAAAAGAACAGTTTGACGCCGCGCAAGAAATCCTTGCCCGATGGAAAGGAATCCCCGGACCCAAGCGGCCGCTGCAGAATCCTCTCTCCGGGATCGTCTGCTGCGCCGACTGCGGCCGCACCATGGTTCGCCGCCCCTACACCAATTCAAGGTCAAGCCCCTCTTTGATCTGTCCCTACACCGCCTGTCACAATGTGTCTTCGGTTTTGGACGTTGTGGAGGCTCGCCTTCTGGACGGTCTTCGGGATCTTCTTCGGTCTCTCGAGCTTAAGGAGCCGGACAATTATTTGGCATCTTCTCGTGCTGATCTCTTGGAGCAGCAGGCCTCTCTCGATAGGCAGCTCTCCCGGGTGGATGCTCAGATCTCCCGCGCCTACGAGCTTGTCGAACAGGGCATCTACTCCAGCGACGTCTTCCTCCAGCGCTCCGCTGAGCTGGCCACCCGCCAGAAGGATCTTCTGGCGAAGTCTGCCGCCCTTTCCCGCCGCATCGATGAGGTTACCCAATCCATTCAGCAGCAAAGTCTTCTTGTTCCCCAGCTCCGCCATGTCCTCGATGTTTATCCTTCTTCCTCCCCGGAAGAAAAAAACGCTCTATTAAAGAGCGTCCTGGTGAAGGCCTATTACAAAAAGACCACCGATCTCCGAAACAAATCCATCGAAGACGATATGACCCTTTCCCTTGTCCCCCGCCTCCCCGCTTCTTCTTCACAAGTCTAATTGATATTTCCCATGCACGGAAGAACTTGCTCACATGGAAATCATCTCTGCCATACTGTATCAGCTCACCCGGGATCTCACCGTGGATGAGATCAAGGCGCAGGGCTTTGCCGATTATTTTGTGGATCATACCTTGGGAGTATATCCCGTGTCCGCCTCCGGTGTGCCCTTTACAGCCACGTATTTCCAGTCTAAGGGCGATCCCATCACCGACCTGACCGAGGACATGGCCGCCGAGCAAAAGGCGCGCACCACCTATGACAATATCCTGCGTCTGGTGGATGATCCCGACATTCTTGATCCCATCCGCTTTTTGCGGGAGCGGGAGATCGTCCATTTCCAGCGGTTCGGCGAATCGCTGCGCATCGTGCAGGACAATCTGAACAGCAGAAACTTCTACGCCTTCAATCCGGCCTTTGACCGATAAGCAAAAGAGACGGGATTCCCCGTCTCTTTTTATTTTTCGCATTTTCCGCAGTCGGAGCATCCGTTGCAGATGGGGCGACTGCCGCATTGGGCACAGGCGGCGCGGTAATGAGGCACATAAAGATCCGCATCGGGGATCTCCAGCCCAAAGCGATCGGTCAGCTTCCATTCGATCGGTTTTCCGGCATAATACATTCCGGATTTGTAGGCCATTTCGCTTTGCACCGACTTTTTGGGGATGTGATACCGTTTCCCGTCTTTATAAAAAACAGTACCCGTCTCGATAAAGCAAAAGGTCACATTGCCTGCAACGCACTCTTCCCGCAGCGCTTTGACCCATTCAAACCGGCAGGGGCGCGCGCCGTCATAATTTTCTCCGCCGCAGATGACCTGTTCGATTTGTCCCGCGGGATGATACCGGGCGATGCTTACTTCTCCGAGAAAGGGCGCGCACATGATCCCCTTGTGCCGGAAGGGCAGCTCCAGAAGGATGGGAATGCGTTCCTCCGCCCGACGCTGGTTTTCGCAGGTAACGTTGAGCATGACGTTTTCAAGGCCGCTTTCCCACCAGGCAGGCAGCGTTTCGCGGACACGCTGGGGACGCTTTGTCAGCAGGAAAAACCGGACGTCGCTGCGCTCCCGCATGATCTCCCACGCTTCTTCCCGCCACAGGTCGGCCTCCGGCAAAAAGAAATCGGAGGACATGCACACGCGGATCAGCTCACCGCTACGGATCTTTTCCCGGCCGTCCCGATACCGCTGCAGCGGATAGTCAAAGTTTTTCGTTTTGTAGATCTCGGATGCATCCTGTCCCCGTACCTTGTCCAAAAAGTACATATAGCAGTGCTGACAGCCTTCGCTGCATTTCACGCATCCGTGCCACGGATTCCAGATATCATGCATGGAGCAGCGCCTCAATGACCTCTCCGATATCGCCGTCGATGCAGATGGCGCGCTCCCGGATGGGATCCGGGCAAGCCACGTCGCCGTAATTGATGCAGGCATAGGTGGCATCCGGGTTTCGGGAAGTCATGTTCCAGAAAGGATATTTGATGATTCCGGGGGTGTTGTATCCAACACCCAACTCCAAAAAGAGGATTTTCCCCTTTCGTGTACGCAAAAAGTTTTGATAGCGCTCGGCCGCCTCATGCCAGCCTGCATCCTCCACAAAGGTGTCGTCGGCGCGGAGGTTCATGCTCATGGGCCTGCCGCACACGGGGCATTTTGGCACCAGATCAGAGGGGACACGCATATCCTTTTGCTCCTTCCACATCCTGCCCACGATTTCTTCGTTGTCATACGTCTTGTC
>CADBTM010000021.1 GCA_902797555.1 Oscillospiraceae bacterium | reverse complement strand
TGATGATCACCATCTCGGACAATATGGCCACCAATATGCTCATCGACCTGCTGGGACTGGACAACATCCAGGCCAACATCCAGCGTCTGGGTCTGGAGGGGGTCTCCATCAGCCGCAAGCTGTTTGAAAAGCGGGACGGATATCGGCAAAAGCGCAACTTTATCTCGGCGGCGGGCATCGCCAAGCTGCTGGAGATGATCTGGCGGGGCACGCTGGTCAGCGAAAGCGCCAGCCGGGAGATGATGGACATGCTGCTGGCGCAGCAGTGCACCAACAAAATGCCCCTGCTGCTGGGCGAGGGCGTTGCCGCTCACAAAACCGGCGAGGACGACGGCATCACCCACGACGTGGGCATCGTCTTTGCAAAGCGTCCCTTTATCGTGTGCTTCTGCAACTGGCAGCTCCCCGCCGGAACCGAGGGACGGATGAACATCATGATCGGCGAGATCACCCGCGCGCTTTTTGACGCCCAGGGCGGCGCCCCGGAGGAAGCATGAAAAAGAATGTTTTGGTGATCGACGGTCAGGGCGGCCGCATGGGGCGGCAGATCGTCAAGACCATTTTGGAGCGGTTCCCTCAGGTGGAGCTGGTGGCGGTGGGCACCAACAGCATGGCCACCGAAAGCATGCTCAAGGGAGGCGCCGAGCACGCTGCCACCGGGGAAAATGCCGTCATCGTCGGCTGCCGCCGGGCGGACGTCATCGTGGGACCCATCGGCATCGTTCTTGCCGACGCCCTGCTGGGCGAGGTGACCCCCGCCATGGCGCGGGCAGTGGGGGAGAGCGCCGCCGCCCGCATCCTCATCCCCAGCGGACGGTGCGAAACACTGGTGGCCGGCGTGGGCGATATGAGCATGAACGCTCTGCTGGACGACGCCATGGCAAAGCTGGGCGCTCTGCTGGAGGATCAGGCATGAAGGTGATGGGGATCGACCTGGGAAAAGCCCGCACCGGCGTGTGCGTCTCCGACCTGAGCGGCTTTTTGGCCGGGCGGAGCATCACGGTGACCGAGCACAACCGGGCGCGGCTTATCGAGGCCATCCTTGCCGAGATCCGCGCGGAAAAGCCGGAGCGCATCGTGGTGGGTCTCCCGCTGAATATGAACGGCACCGAGGGCTTTAAGGCCCAGGAGTGCCGGGAGTTCGCCTCCCAGCTGGAGCAGTCCGCCTGCATCGAAACCGTCCTGTGGGACGAGCGGGGCAGCAGCGTTACCGCAAACCGCATCCTCAGCGACGCGGGCAAAAAGCGGGGCAAGCAGCGGGCGCGGGTGGACGCCGTGGCCGCACAGATCATATTGCAAAGCTATCTGGACTGGCTTAACCTCCATCCGGAGGCAAAGACGCCCAAGAAGATCGAAAGAAAAGGAGAAGAAACCATGAACTTTCAGGAATTGGTAAAGGAACGATATTCGGTGCGCAAGTTTGCCGAGCGCCCGGTAGAGGAGGAAAAGCTGCAAAAGGTGCTGGAGGCCGGCGCCTGCGCCCCCACGGCAAAGAACATGCAGCCCCAGCGCATCTATGTTCTGAAGAGCCCGGAGGCCATTGAAAAGATCCGCGGCCTCACCCGCTGCGCCTTCAATGCACCGGTGGTGCTTTTGGTGGCGGGCGCCCCCAAGGAGGGCTGGGTCAACCCCTTCAACGACCGTCCCAGCACCGAGATGGACTGCTCCATCGTCACCACCCAGATGATGCTGGCAGCCAAGGAACTGGGCCTGGGCAGCACCTGGGTGTGCTGGTTTGACACCGAAGGCGCCAAAAAGCTCTTTGACCTGCCGGAGGATCAGGAGGTTTACGCCCTGCTGCCTCTGGGCTATCCCGCGGACGACGCCCATCCCTCCTCCATGCACGGCAGCCGCAAGAGCCTGGAAGAGACGGTGAAATACCTGTGATGAACGTCAAGATCGACAAGCTCTCCCGCCTGCTGCTGGCCATCGCGGCGGCGCTGCTGGGCACGGTGCTCAAGCGCGTCACCGGGTGGGAGCCCTTTTTCTGGCTGGGGATCATCGCCTGCGTGGCGATCTTTGCGCTGCTGGGTCGCGGCGAGCAATACCGGGAACAGTTCGGAAACAAAAAGAAGAAAAAATAAGCCGCATCCCCGCGGGTTTTCCCGCGGGGATTTTCCATATCTTGTGGAAATTTCAAAAATCTTTATGATTTTTTCAGAAATATAGGGGTGCCTTTTTTTGCTTGATCCTGTATAATAGAATCAGTATCATCGGTTCCGCTGGAAAGGAGTTCCCATGAAAAAAAGATCGTTCCGCGCGCTTGCGCTCGCGTTGTCTGTGATGATGGCGCTCTCGCTGATGCCTTTTGCCGCCGCGGCGGCCGAGGCAAAGCGGTGGCAGGAGGTGACCGAGCTCGCCCCAGACCTGATCCTCACACAGGAAAACAGCCGGTCGGAGGGCGGCGTTTACCGCCAGTCCTTCCTGCTGGACTATACCCCCAACGGCAGCGTGTATCCGCTGGTGCTCTATGGGGAATATCTCAACGGAAAATCTCCCATCCAGACCGTGATGGACTATGCATCCGAGGTGGGCTATGACGTGGTGGCCGCCGTCAACGGCGACTATTTCTTCACCGGCTCGGGCATCCCCACCGGCATGACGATCCAGAACGGCCGCCTTGTCTCCAGCGACGGCGCGTGGAACGCCGTGGGCTTTCTGGAGGACGGCACCGCCGTGGTGGGCGCGCCCAGGCTGACCATCACCCTCACCCTGCCCGACGGACAGGAAATGCCGGTATATGCCCTCAACAACGTGCGCACCAACGAGGGTGTGTATCTCTACTCCTCCGATTTTGACCCCACCACCGGCACCACCGCCCAGGGCACCGAGATCGTGCTCTCCGTGCGGCGGGACAAGGCGCTGACCATCGGCGACACCCTGCGCACCACCGTTTTGTCGGCGGAGCACACAAACGCCACGCCCATCGGGGAAAACGAGCTGGTGATCAGCCTTACCGACGCCAACAAGCCGGGTTATTCGCTGGAAAACATCGCCGTGGGCGATGAGATCGAAATTGACATCCGCACCGAGGATCCCGTGTGGGAGCAGGTGGTGTGGAGCTGCGGCGCGGGCAATCTTCTCGCCTGGGAGGGTGCGCTCACCGACGAGGCCAAAACCGAGGTCGCACCCCGCACCGTGCTGGGCGTGCGGGAGGACGGCTCGTTCTCCATTCTGGAATGCGACGGACGGCAGTCCGGCCTGAGCGCCGGCATTTCTCTGCTGGAGGCCGCCCGCATGCTGCTGGACGCGGGCTGCGTCACCGTGGTCAATCTGGACGGAGGCGGCTCGTCGGCCATCGCCGCGGCTTATCCGGGTCAGGAGCCCCGGCTGATTTCTTCGCCCTCCGACGGCGCGCCTCGGGGCTGCGCCACCTATATCCTGTTTGTTTCTGACGGAACGGATCGGGGCAATCGCTACGGCAGCGTGGTCTATCCCCGTTCGGCAGCCATGCTTCCCGGTGCGGCGGTCGAAGTTTCCGCCGTGTCCTACAACCGCTATTTTCGCGCCTTTGCCGATGTCACCGACGAGCTGGAGGCCGACCGGGGCATGGTGGAGGACGGCGTGTTCTACGCCCCCGACGTGCCCGGCTGGTGCACCATCACCACCGGAGACAAGCACTGCCAGCAGGCCGAGATCCTGGTGGTCGATCGGGTGGAGAGCCTCAAGGTCACCAGCGGCGGCGCCGCCGTCACCGGTCTGAATCTGGGTCGGGGCGAGGCCGTCGATCTGGACGTGACGGCCTCTGACGGGCTGCGCACCCTCCTTTCCTCCGACGATCTGTTCCGCTTTGCCGTGGAGGGCAGCGTGGGCGAAATCGACAAAAACGGCCTGTTCATCGCCTCGATGTACGGCGGGACGGGCACCATCATCGTTTCCTACGGTGGGGTCTCGGTAAAGATCCCCGTGTCTGTGGAAAGCAAGCAGTCCCGGCTGATCACCGGACTGGACAACGAGACCGTGGATACCTTTGGCGCGGCAGAGGCCGCCGCCGTCACCGAAACGGCTGCGGAAAACGTGCGCTATGGGTTTGGATCGCTCAAGCTGACCTATCGGGGCAGGGAGGACGACTCGGCGGAATATCTCTTTGACGAGCCGCTGACGGTGGAGGATCCCTCCCATCTCACCGTGGTGGCAAGGGGCAGCGGCAACTGGGCATTCCTGTTCTCCGCAAAGGATGACAACGATGCGCTGGACGAAAGCGACTATCCTGTGGCGCCCTTCCAGCTGGCGGGGCCGGGCTGGCAGTTCGTCACCGCCCAGGTGCCCGAAAATGCCGACAAGCTGCTGGGCTTTTGCGCCCTGGGCGAGGGCGACCAGACCGTCTGGCTGGATCAGCTGTGCGCCCACTATGGCGAGGTGGTGCAGGATCTTATCCCGCCCACGGTCGAGCTGACGGCGGACAACGGCGTCCTCACCGGCGCGGTCTCCGATCAGGGCGGTGCAGGGATCACCGCTGAGGAGCTGACCCTGACGGTGGACGGCAGGGAAGTCTCCTTCACCTTCCAGAACGGCGCGCTGCGGGCATATCTCCCCGCCGACGGCGAACTGCATCGGGTCACGCTGCTGGCCTGGGACAAGATGGGCAACCTGACCCGCAAGAGCCTGGACGTGGGCACCCCCGCCGCGCCCACCTATTCCGATCTGGCGAGACACTGGTCGGCACCCTATGTGGAATATCTTCACGGCAAGGGCGTCTTTTCCGACGCAGCCACCTTCGGTCCCGCCGAAACGGTGAACAACGCCATGGCGGCCACCATGCTGTCCCGCTATCTGGGGGTCAACACCGACGAGTATGCCGGCGTGACCCTGCCCTATGAGGACGCTTCCTCCATCCCCGGGTGGGCGCTGCCCCATGTGAAGGCGATGTATGCGCTGGGCATCATGAAGGGCTCGATCGACAGCAAGGGGCGCTCGGTGCTCAATCCCGCCGCGCCCTGCTCCCGGGCGCAGATCATGACCATTTTGGGACGGACCCTTTCCCGGGGCTACAGCTACGGCCCCTGCTCCTATGACGATGCCTCCTCCGTTCCCGCGTGGGCGAGAGACCATGTGGATCTTCTGACCGCTCTGGGCATCGTCAACGGCGCCGCCGGAAAGGTCAACCCCACCGGCACCATCACCAGGGGTGAGTTTGCCGCCCTGCTGTACCGGATGGACTGAACGAATCATAAAAAAACAGCTCGCGTATGCGAGCTGTTTTTTTATTGTGTATTTCATTCCGTGGTCGGCATCTGTTTTTTCAGCGCCTTATAGCACAGGACAAAGCAGAGCAGATGCACGGCAAAGGTGGCCAGCCACGAGATGGGATAGGAGATATAGATGTTTTCCAGCTTTGGCGCGGCGCGGAAAACGGTGTTGATCCAGATCACCCGGAAAACGCATGCACCCATCAGGGAGACCGAGGTGGGCAGCCACGACCGCCCCAGACCCCGCATGCCGCCGCAGGTGACGTCCATCCACCCGCAGAACAGATACATCTGGCATACGTAAAACATGCGGATGGCGCCCACCTGAATGATCTGTTCCCGCAGACCCTCGCTGTCGGAGGCATAGATGCCCAGCAGGGTGTGGCGGAAGAGATAGGCCGTCCCGCCCAGGGCCACCCCAACGGCGGTGACGATGAGCAGGCAGTTGACGAGCACCTTTTTGATGCGATCCAGCTTGCCCGCGCCCAGATTCTGGCTGACGAAGGTGATGCAGGCCTGATAGACGGCGTTCATGGCCGTCCACACAAAGCCCTCGATGTTGGAGGCGGCGGAATTGCCCGCCATGACGATCGAGCCGAAGGAATTGACCGACGACTGGATCACCACGTTGGACAGGGAGAACAGACAGCCCTGGATGCCCGCAGGCAGACCGATGCGGATCATCTCCTTCAGCTTGTCCCCGTAGATACGGATCTGCTTCCAATATAGGCGGCAGCAGTCATCCCGCAGGGTGAGGCACCGCATGACGAGGAAGCAGGAGATCAGCTGGGATGCCACCGTGGCCACGGCCACGCCGGCCACGTCCATCTTGAGCAGGATGACGGTGACAAGGTTCAGGATGACGTTGACCGCCCCCGCCGCCGTGAGGATATACAGCGGGCGCTTTGTATCGCCCACCGCCCGCAAAACGGCGGCGCCGAAGTTGTAGGCGATGTTGAAGGGCGCTCCGCAGAAATAGATGCGCAGATATAGGGACGCCTTGGGAAGCACGTCCTCCGGCGAGCCCATCAGCCGCAGCAGCGGCGTGGAAAAGATCAATCCCACGGCGCTGGCCAGCAGACCGATGATGACGCTGGCCGCCACCGCGCAGTGGACGGCCTCGGAGACCGACTGCTCTCTTCGGGCGCCGTAATATCTGGCCACCAGCACGTTGCAGCCCACCGAAACGCCCATAAACAGATTGACCAGCAGATTGACCAGTGAGCCGGTGGAGCCCACCGCCGCCAGCGAGGTCGCCCCCGCAAATTTGCCAACCACGATGACGTCGGCGGCGTTGTACAGCAGCTGCAGCATGCCTGACAGCGCCACCGGAATGGCAAACCGGATGATCTTTCCGGTCAGCGGGCCGTTGACCATATCCACATTTTTGGTTTGTATTCTTGCCATAGATTCACCTGCCTGAAAAATGCCGCTTTCCATTTTGAAGGGAAAGCGGCGAAAACACGGTTATTCTTCTTCCTTGGGAGCAGGCAGCTTGCTCACCTGCGTCCACTCTACCCGGTGATCGGTGATCTCCAGCACCTTGATGTGCAGGCCCAGCGCCTCCACCTCGGGCTGAGCGCCGTCCTCGGGGATCACGGAAAGCTGGCTGAACACCAGACCGCCCATGGTCTCGTATTCGTCCTCCTCCTCTTCGGAGAGCTCCAGCTCCAGCGCCTTGGCCACGTCCTCCATCTGGGCGGAGCCGGCGATGCGCCACAGGTTGTCCCCGATCTGGGAGATCTCCTGTTCCTCCACCGTGTCAAACTCGTCGTAGATCTCGCCCACCAGCTCTTCCAGCAGATCCTCCATGGTCACCAGACCGGAGGTGCCGCCATATTCATCCACCACGATGGCCATGTGGGTCTTTTTCTGCTGCATTTCCCGCAAAAGCACGTCGGCCTTTACCGATTCGGGGACGAAGTGGGCGGGACGGATCAGATCCTTGAGGGCCTTGGGGTGGCCGTCTCTGCCGTTGAGCAGATATTCTCTCGTGCTGAGGATGCCCAGGATGTCGTCCACGTCCTCACCGCACACGGGGAAGCGGGAAAGGCCGCTCTCCACGATGGTGCGGGTGATCTCCTCATCGGTGTCCTCCAGCCAGATCACCGTCATGTCGGTGCGGTGCACCATGATTTCCTCGGCGGTGGTATCGTCAAATTCAAAGATATTTTCGATCAGCTCTTTTTCCTCGCTCTGGATGGCTCCGCTCTCTTCGCCGGCGTCCACCATCAGGCGGATCTCATCCTCGCTGACCTCTTCGATCTCAGCGCTGGGATTGATGCCGAAAATGCGGATGAGCACCCCGGCCAGCCCGACCAGCGCCACGGCG
>CADBTM010000020.1 GCA_902797555.1 Oscillospiraceae bacterium | reverse complement strand
TTCTTGCGCTGACGGACGCACTCGGAGAGCAGGTATTCGATCTGCCCGTTCACCGAGCGGAAATCGTCCTCCGCCCATGCGGCGATGGCGTTATACAGCTTTGGGGAAAGACGCAGCGGGATCTGTTTTTTGCTGTCGGCCATACATCACGCCCGGTATTTGACGGCGGTGCCGTAGGCGATGACCTCGGCAGCTCCCTGCATCACGGCGGAGGAGGAATAGCGCACCGCCACGATGGCGTCGGCGCCCAGCGCCTCGGCCTTTTGCACCATGCGCTTTGTGGCAAGGGCGCGGGCGTCGTTCATCATCTCGTTATAGGCCTTGAGCTCGCCGCCCACCAGCGTTTTGAAGCCTTGGGTGATGTCCCGGCCGATGTTTTTGGTCTGGATGGTGCTTCCTTCCACCATGCCCAGCATTTCCAGCTCTTTTCCTGTGATGGAATCGGTAGTTACGATCAACATGGGTATTTCCTCCTATTTTTTAATATTGGTTCAAATCGTCTTCTTCTCCGCTTTTGATCTCCCGGATGCGCTGCAGCATCACATGGAGGATCAGGCAGGAGGGGATCAGGGGTACAAGGATCAGCACGGCCTTGAGCCACAGGGGCGTGTTCGGCAAAAGGAAAATGACACAGCCCATGGCGGCGTAGTAGAGCAGAATGACAATGGTGACGACGATGGGGGCGACCATCTTTTTGCGGTGCTCCTGTTTCATTCCGTCATCTCCTGCCGTGTGTTTGCTCGCCAGACGGCGCGGGCCAGCAGGGCGACGCACACCGCCATGACTCCCGCACAGACCTCGATCCACAGGGGCGCAAGACCTGTCCGGGAGAGGGCGACAAGGATCCCATCCACTGCGGCGTGGATCAGGATGGCCAGAGGATAGAGGGCAGTTTTGCCCTTTTTGGCGGCAAACCACACCAGAACGGAGAGAGAGATCTGAAGCACGAGGGCAAAAATCCGCTCCACGATGCCCGCCAAAAACATAGCAGGTGTGCTGGAGGTGAGGGCGGAGATCATCTCCTGTGCCTGCGTCAGAGCGTCTCCCGTCAGCCCGGCGGTCACCTGATCCAGATGGCCGGTGTTGATGAGCACCGCCAGCGAAAGATTGCCGATCATGCTCACGCCCAGCACGGCCAGCATCTCAAAACCGCCGTGTCCTGCGCCGTACATCAGGGCGTTGTTGTCCTTCGGCCAATGCTTTTTCAGCACGGTGCGGAAGGCGAGGTAGCGACCGGTCTCCTCAAAGAGTCCGGCCATCAGCCCGCCGTAGAGAACGTAAAGCAGGGTGCTGTTCTGAATGACATCTCCTGCGGGAGAGCGGAGCAGCACGATCTGGTGGACAGCGCTTTCCAGCACAAGGGCAAAGATCAGCATCACCAAACAGCCCACGCCGAAGGGAACCGGATCGCAGCCCTTGACTTTTCTGAAGTAGAAGAACAAAAGCAGGGGGATCGCCGCACTGACGATCAGAGAGATCCCCATAAAGACCATGGAGAGGCCGGAAACATGTACGTCCATAAGCTTAGTACAGGCTGCCGGAGTTGACCACCGGCTGGGCGTCGTGGTTGCCGCACAGCACCACCAGCAGATTGCTCACCATGGCGGCCTTGCGCTCCTCGTCCAGATGAACCATGCCGCCCTCGCTCAGGCGCTCCAGCGCCATCTCCACCATGCCCACGGCGCCGTCCACGATCATTTTGCGGGCGTCGATGATGGCGGAGGCCTGCTGCCGCTGAAGCATGACTGCGGCAATCTCGGGGGCATAGGCCAGATAGGTGATGCGCGCCTCGATGATCTCCAGACCGGCCTCGCTCACCTTGCTCTGGATCTCCTCCTTGATGCGCTGCGCCACCACCTCGGACGAGCCACGGAGGCTGCCTTCGTCGGCCACGCCGTCGCCGGTGGTGTCCACGTTGGGTGCCACGTCGTAGGGATAGATGCGGACGATATTGCGCAGAGCGGCATCGCACTGCAGGGAGAGGTATTCCTTATAGTTGTCCACGTTGAACACAGCCTTTGCCGTGTCCACCACACGCCACATGACGGCGATGCCGATCTCGATGGGGTTGCCCAGACAGTCGTTGATCTTTTGCCGGGAATTGTTGAGGGTCATGATCTTGAGGGAGATGCGGTTGTTGGGCATTTCCGCGGCGGCCTGGGCGCCGGGAGCGGTGAGGACGATGGATTTCTGCGCGCTGCCGTCCACGTCGCCCGACTGGTTGAGGCGGGTCTTTGCGGCGGGGTTGACCGACGAGCAGAAGGGGTTGACGAAATAGAAGCCCTCGCCCTTCAGCGTGCCCACATAGTTGCCGAACAGGGTGAGCACCAGCGCCTCCTGAGGCTTGAGCACCTTAAAGCCGGGATAGAGAAAGAAGCACCCGCAAAAGACGACGGCACACAGGATGATGAGGGGCACCCAGGCGTGGATCACCGAAAAGACAAAGAGCACCACTGAGGCGATATTCAGCAGGATCACCAACAGCAGCAGGGGAAGGCCGACCTTGCGGCCGGAGATCACTTTTTCATTCATAGGCTGTTCCTCCAAACATTTTGATATCATAATAATATCATATAGAAAGCGACCCGTCAATAGGAAAAAAGAGAATCTTAACATCCTTTTTCCCATGAAAAAAAGAGGAAAGCCTTGTATGAGAGCGAAAAATGTGGTAATATGATACCATATCACAGGAAAGGAAACGAGAGCATGAAGCAGCGGCGGGAGTATCCCACCTTTGTCATCACCGAAAAAGGCGCCCGATGGGTGGAGGGCGGTCATCCGTGGATCTATGCCGCCGAGATCATCCGGGAAGAGGGTGCGGCGGAAAACGGCGCGCTGGCCGACGCCGTCACCGAAAAGGGAAAATATCTCGGCACCGGACTGGTGAGCCGGGAGAGCAAGATCCGCCTTCGCCTCGTGTCCCGCAACGCCAACGACCGGTTTGACGCCGCCTTCTGGCGCAGACGGGTGCAATACGCCTGGGACTATCGCAAAACGGTGATGGGGGAGGATGTCTCCTGCTGCCGCCTGATCTTTGGAGAGAGCGACGGCTTTCCCGGGCTGACGGTGGATCGGTTTTCCGATCTGCTGGTGACCCAGACCCTTTCCGTGGGCATCGAGCGGCGGAAGGACGTGATCTTCCCGCTGCTTGCGGAGGTGCTGGAGCAGGACGGTCAGACGATCCGCGGCATTTATGAGCGCTACGACGTCGCTATCCGGGCGCTGGAGGGGCTGGAGCAAAACAAGGGCTGGTATCCGCTGGAGGGGCGCCCTCTGCCTGACAGCCCGATCACCGAGATCTGCGAAAACGGCATTGTATATTCCGTGGACGTGGAAAACGGGCAGAAGACCGGCTTTTTCCTCGATCAGAAATACAACCGCCTCGCCGTGGCGCGTCTGGCAAAGGGCAAGCGTGTGCTGGATTGCTTTACCCACACCGGCTCCTTTGCCCTCAACGCCGCCCATGGCGGCGCACAGCACGTGACGGCGGTGGATGTCAGCGCTTCTGCCATCGAGATGGCGCGGAGCAACGCCTGCCGCAACGGGCTGGAGGACAGGATGGACTTTTTGGTGGCAGACGTGTTTGACCTTCTGCCCCGACTGGAGGAACAAAAGCCTGCGCCCTACGACCTGATCATCCTCGACCCGCCCGCCTTTACCAAATCCCGCAAAACGGCGGACAGTGCAGAAAAGGGCTATAAGGAGATCAATCTCCGCGCCATGCGCATCCTGCCCCGGGGCGGATATCTGGCCACCGCATCGTGCAGCCATTTTATGCCGGCCGAGCGGTTTGAGCGGATGCTGCGCGCTGCGGCCCACGACGCCGGGGTAGAGCTGCGGCAGATCGAAATGCGGCAGCAGGCGCCCGACCATCCCATTCTGTGGAACGTTCCGGAAACCGATTATTTGAAATTCTATCTCTTTCAGGTGGTATAAAGCCCCGAAAACAGGAGGCGATCCCTATGAAAACCGTTCGCGTGATCCTGCGCGTGATCCCTTATCTGATCCTGCCTGCCATCGTGCTGGCGGTGTGGCTGTGGTACACCCATCCCGTGCATTTTCTGAAAAAGCTGGACGCGGACGAGGTAAAGACCATCGTGCTGTTTGACGGCAACACCGGCTATGAAATGGAGCTGACCGACCGCAGCGAGATCGAGAATGTTATCGACAATATCCAAGGCTTTACCTTTCAGCGGGTGCGGGGCATCGACGGCATTTCGGTGGTGGAGATGGGCTATCGCTTCCGCCTGATCTTTTCGGACGGAGAGGGGAGCGAGCTTGCCCGCATCATCATCGACAGCGACGACACCGTGCGGCAGGACCCCTTTTATTACACCATCGCAAAGGGCGACGGCAAGCTGTGCTATGACCATCTTTGGAAGCTGATCCGGGACGAGTTCCACTATAATTATTGACCGGAAAAAGACAGAATTCCAGACTTTTGCCTTGTAATAGGGCATAAGATGTGCTATGATACACGGTATCGTAAGGGAATCAGAAACCGCGGATCCCAAGGATCTGTGGTTTTCTGTTTTTTCGAGGAAAGGAGGGACGGGACATGCAGGATATCGCCCATACGCTGGAGCAGGTTTCTCAGGGCTCGGCGGTCATCATCTCGGTGTCGCTCATGCTTTTTCTCGGCTTTCTGATGACCCGGGTCACCAAGCTGCTCAAGCTGCCCAACGTGACGGCCTATATCGTCACCGGCATTCTGATCGGCCCCTTCGTCCTCGATCTGATCCCTCAGAGGGTGGTTGCGGGAATGGACTTTCTCTCCGATATCGCCCTCGCCTTTATCGCTTTTGGCACGGGGCAGTATTTCCGCCTGTCCGTCCTGCGGAAAAACGGCGCAAAGACCCTCCTCATCACGGTGGCCGAGGCGCTGACCGCCAGCGCGCTGATTTTTGTGCTGTGCCTGTGGATCCTGCGCCTGCCGCTGGGCTTTTCCGCCGTGCTGGCCTCTCTGGCCGCGGCCACAGCCCCTGCCTCCACCATGATGACCATTCGTCAGACCGGGGCAAAGGGCGACTTTGTGGACACCCTTTTGCAGGTGGTGGCGCTGGACGACGCGGTGGGTCTGCTGGCTTACAGCGTGGCCATCGCCGTGGCGAACGCCGCCATGGAGGGAAACGGCTTTCAGATCATGGACGTGCTGCGCCCGTTTTTCATCAATGTGGGCGTGGTGCTGCTGGGCGGCGCACTGGGGCTGGTGCTCAAGCTGCTCATCCGGCAAAAGCGCACCACCGACAACCGTCTGATCATCGCACTGGCGCTGCTGTTCGCCTTTTGCGGGGTGTGCAGCCTGCTGGATATTTCCCCGCTGCTGGGGTGCATGTCCATGGGCATGGTCTATGCCAATCTGGCGGAGGACGACCGCCTGTTCAAGCAGCTCAACTATTTCAGTCCGCCCATCCTGCTGCTGTTCTTTGTCCGGTCGGGGGTCAATTTTGATCTGAACGCACTGGTACATCCGGCGGGAACACTGGGCAGTGTGCCGCTGATCACGGTGGGCGTGCTTTATTTTCTCGTGCGTATCGCGGGCAAATACGCAGGCGCCTTTTTGGGCTGCGCCGCCGTAAAAAAGGACAAAAAGGTGCGCAACTGGCTGGGGCTTGCCCTCATTCCTCAGGCCGGCGTGGCCATCGGTCTGGCGGCGCTGGGCGCCCGGACACTGGGCGGCGAGACGGGCAAGGCGCTGGAAACCATCATTCTGGCGTCCAGCGTGCTCTATGAGCTGGTGGGTCCCGGCTGTGCCAAGCTGTCCCTCTATCTGTCCGGCTCCTATTCCACCAAGCTGGAGGAGATCGTCCCGGTGGACGAAACCACGGAAACCGGAGAGAAAAAGACCGATGTCGAGCTGCTGATCGAACGGATCCAGGAGATCCAGCGGCAGCTTCCCGAACATGATATTTCCGAGGAGGAGCAGGAGTTTACCCGCGCCGCCGAGGAGTGGTATGAAAACAACGGTATGCGGCGGCGCTGGCCGCTCAACCGCCGGTGAAAAGGAGGTAACGTATGATCGTCAAGGATCCCATTGCCGCCCTGCTGGGACAGTGGTCCATGGAGCTGGGCGTGGGGGCAATCGTTTTGCGCATGGCGCTGTCGATGCTCATGGCTACCGTGGTGGGCTGCGAGCGCTCCAGCAAACGGCATTCCGCCGGACTGCGCACCTTTATTCTGGTGACTGTATCGGCCACCGCCGCCATGCTGCTGGACTATTATCTCTATCCCGCGGGCACCACGCCCTTTTATCTGCTCCCGGCGGCGGTGCTCATCGGCACCTCCACCCTGTGCGTCAGCTCGCTGCTGTTCAGCTCGAAAAACCAGATCCGCGGTCTGACCACCGCGGCGGCGCTGTGGTGCTGCGGCATCATCGGTCTTGCGGTGGGCGCGGGCTTTTACACGGCGGGCGTCATCTCCTTTTTGGTGCTGCTGCCCAGCCTGTCCATGCTGCCCCAGTTTGAGGCCTATCTGAAAAACCGCTCCAACCATGTCGAGATCCATCTGGAGCTGAAAAATGCCCACTATCTGCAGGACTTTGTCACGGTCATCCGCAAGCTGGGTCTGATCATCGACGAGATCGAGGCCAACCCCGCCTACCTCAATTCCGGTCTGAGCGTGTATACCGTGGCGCTG
>CADBTM010000019.1 GCA_902797555.1 Oscillospiraceae bacterium | reverse complement strand
TTTCGACCTCCTGAGCCGTTTTTCGCTTCCTTTATCTTCCCTTAACTTCCAAAAGACGTTACTCCCTCAAAATCCGTTGGGCTAATCCCCCGTGTGGGTTCGAGTCCCACCACCGGCACCACGATCTCCCGCTTGCCAAAAGGCAGGCGGGAGGCTTTTATTACTCCTTGTGGGACTCGAACACAAGAACGCGCGGATGTCAAAAACAGCATCACGTTTCATCCATCCTTTATTGAATCTGGATGGATGAGGTGGTATACTATAGTCGAAAAATGGAAAATAGGTGGGACCTTCCGCGGCAGGGTGTCTTGATGGGAAAGGGCTTGAAATGAGCAAAACGTATGAATACGATGCGGTGCTGCACGAGCTGCCGGACAACGGCGGGGCGTACATTTCCTTCCCCTGGGACATCCGGGAGGTGTTCGGCAAAGGCCGCGTAAAGGTGCACGCCCGGTTCGATGGGATCCCCTATGACGGGAGCATTGTCAACATGGGCGTGAAGAATTCTGACGGTTCGGTCTGCTATATCATCGGCGTGCTGAAATCGATCCGCACGAGGCTGAACAAGCACAACGGAGATACGATCCATGTTGTCATCGAAGAACGGGACACCTGCCTGAAGAGCTGATGGGGGAGAGCCTATGGAGTATACGATCCATCCCGATTTCAGACTGCTTGCGGCGATCCATCCGCCTCTGAACCGAAAGACCATTCCGATCATTCAGAAGGCGATGGGGATGCTGTTTTATCAGCAGAGATCGAGCCGGACGGTGCGCGTCGAGCGTGTCCGGATACCGATGGAAACGGGATACGCCCTGAGGGCTCTGCTGTACATCCCAAAAGAAGAAGTGACGGCCGGAAGTATTTTGTACTGCTTTGTACTGCCATGGCGGAGGGTATGCGTTCCCCGTCGCACCCTATCAGTACAAGCTGGCCCGCATGTATGTCGAACAGGTTGGCTGTCGGGTGTTGTTCCCGGACTACCGGCTGGCACCGCGGCACCCTTTTCCGGCCGCTGTGGATGACTGCTTCGCTTCCTATCGATGGCTCCTGGAGAATGGGGAAGGAAGCGGGATCGCCGTATGCGGGGACAGCGCAGGCGGCACATTGTCTATGGCGGTTTGTCTCAGGGCGATCGATGAAGGACTTCCGGCGCCGTGTGCCCAGCTGCTGACCTATCCGGCGATGGGGCAGATTGCCTTGCGCGCGAATCAGGCCGGAACAGCAAGCAAGAAAAACACTGGAAGGAACATTTTTTATGAAGGAAGCAGAATCGATTTGTACTATAGAAAGGAAGACACCTCTTATGCAAAAGAACCCGTTTTTTCCTGAGATCCACGGAAACTTTGGCTTTGGCTGTATGCGCCTGCCCATGAAGGACGGCGAGGTGGATCCGGAACAGTTCTGCCAGATGGTCGATGCGTTTCTCGATGGGGGATTCAACTATTTTGACACCGCCCACGGATACATCGGCGGCAAATCGGAGACCGCGATCCGCGAGTGCATCGCAAAAAGATACCCGCGGGACGCGTTTCTGCTGACGAACAAGCTGACCGATCCGTATTTTAAAAAGCAGGAGGACATCCGTCCCTTCTTCGAGCAACAGCTGGAATGGTGCGGAGTCGATCATTTTGATTTTTATCTCATGCACGCCCAGGACAAAAACAACTATCAGAAGTTCCAACGCTGCAAGGCCTACGAGACCTGCTATGCCCTCAAGGAGGAGGGACGCATTCGCCATTTCGGCATCTCCTTCCACGACAAGGCGGAGGTGCTCGATCAGATCCTCACGGAGCATCCGGAGGTCGAGATCGTCCAGATCCAGTTCAACTATGTGGACTATGAGGACGCCTCGGTAGAGAGCCGCAAGGTCTATGAGGTGTGCGAAAAACACGGCAAGCCCGTCATCGTCATGGAGCCGGTGAAGGGCGGCAGCCTCGTCAATCTGCCTGCCGAAGCGGACAAGATCTTTCGGGACCTGAACGGCGGGAGCAACGCCAGCTATGCCATCCGCTTTGCCGCCAGCTTCCCCAATATGGCGATGGTGCTCTCGGGAATGAGCGATATGGCGCAGATCCGGGACAATGTGGGTGCCATGCGGGACTTCCGGCCGCTCGATGAAGCAGAGCACGCCGCCGTGGAAAAGGTCTGCCAGATCTTCCGCAGTCTCAACCTGATCCCCTGCACCTCCTGCCGCTATTGCATCGAGGAAAACGATTGTCCCAAGGCCATCCGCATCCCGGATATGTTTTCCTCACTCAATGCCTTTGAGGCGTTCCACAGCTGGAACTCCAGCTTTTATTACAACAACGTGGTCACGGGAGGCGGCCACGGAAAGGCCTCCGACTGCATCCAATGCGGCAAATGCGAAAAAGTATGTCCCCAGCATCTGCCCATCCGGGAGCTGCTGAAAAACGTGGCGAAGACCTTTGAAAAGGAAGAGAAAAAATGAGCATGGAATATCGGGAACTGGGAAACACCGGCCTGTCGGTCAGCGTGATCGGCATCGGCTGCGAGGGGATGAACGAAGACGACTGCCGGATGACGGGCAAGCTGTTTGACGCGGCGGAAAAGTTGGGCATCAACTATTTTGACCTGTACGCCTCCGACCCAAAGCTGCGCTCCGCCGTGGGAAAGGCGCTGCACGGCCGCAGGGAAAAGTTCATCATCCAATCTCACATCTGTTCGATCTGGAAGGACGGACAGTATTGCCGCACCCGCGATCTGAACGAGGTCAGGGCCGGCTTTGAGGAAATGCTTTCGTTGCTGGACACCGATTGTATCGACGTCGGTATGATCCACTATTGCGACGCCATGTCCGACTGGGAGGCCATCGTGAACAACGGCATTCTGGACTATGCCCGCGAGCTCAAGCGGCAAGGCCGCATCCGTCACATCGGGCTGTCCAGCCACAACCCGCTGGTGGCTGAGCGCGCCGTTGTGGAGGGAAACATCGAGGTGCTCATGTTTTCCGTCAACCCCTGCTATGACCTGCAGCCGGCGGACGAGGACGTGGAACAGCTGTGGAACGAGGACGCCTATTCTCACGTCCTCACCAATATGGATCCCGACCGGCAGCGGCTGTATGAGGTCTGCCAGCGCAGAGGCGTGGGCATCACGGTGATGAAGGCCTTTGCAGGCGGCGATCTGCTCAATGCGGAGCTTTCTCCCGCGGGCGTTGCGCTGACGGCAAATCAGTGCATTGCCTATGCGCTGTCCCGTCCGGCGGTGTCTGTCGTCCTTGCGGGAGCGCATTCGGCGGAGCAGCTGGAGGAGAGCGCCGCCTACTGCGAGGCGGGCGAAGGGGAGAGGGACTATGCCGCCGCGCTGGCCTCCTTCCCCCGGATCCATTGGGAAGGGCACTGCATGTACTGCAGCCATTGCGCTCCCTGTCCCATGGGGATCAGTGTGGCCGATGTGACAAAATTTCTCCATCTGGCTCAGGCGCAGGACGAAATCCCGGAGACCGTGCGCCAGCACTACAAGGTTCTGCCCCACCATGGGGGCGAGTGCATCCAGTGCGGCGCCTGCGAGAGCCGCTGTCCCTTCGGCGTTTCCATCCGGGAGAATATGCGCAAAGCGCAGGAGATCTTCGGCGAATAAGCAAGACCTGTCCGCCGAAAAGCGGGGCGGAGGCTCCTTTCAAAAAAGAATAAAAAATTCTCGGACTGCTGATGGTTCAGCAGCCCGAGCTTTGTTTTTTATGAAATCATTCTGCCGGCGTCGTGAAAAAGTCCAGCATCCGCTTGCGATAGTCAGGGGCGGTGTCAAACGCGGCATGCCCGTAGCCCACATACATATACAGACGGAAATCCCCGCGCACGTCCAGGCTTTCCGCGATCTCCATCATGGCGTCCGAATCAAACACCTTGTCTTCAAAAACGCCCACCGCCATCACGGGGCATTGGATCTTGTCCAGCTCGTCCACCGCGTAAAAGCCTTTTGTGCCCTCCGCAAGGATGAGGAAGCGGTGCAGATCGTCGTCGGTCACAGTCTGCGCCGCAGCGATGAGCGCATCCCGGTATTGTTCGTACACCGCGGGAGGATAAATCTCCTCGCCAAAGGCGAGATAGAGGCCTTCCTTGTCTCCGTCTCGCGCCAGCTGCACCCAACGATCCAAAACGTCCCATTGCGCCCCCTGCACATTGGCCGAGGTGGAGCCCAGCACCATTTTGCCTACCAGCTCGGGATGGTCGATGGCGATCACCAGCGCGATCATGCCCCCTTGGGATGCGCCGAACAGACAGACGTCCTTCAGCCCGATGGCGCGAAAGGCCTCCGCCGTGTCCCGCGCCATGTCCCGCACGGTATAGACGGGAGGAAGGTTTTTCCGTCGATCAAAGACATAGAGGGTAAACCGATCCTCCAGGGAACGGTAGGCATTCTCGATGGCGTCTGCCGAGCCCATCACGCTCTGGATGCTCAGCCCGGGCAGAATGACCAGCGGCGTCGCGCCCCTCCCAAAGCAAAAATAGTCCATGGAAAAAGTCTCTGTTTGTACGGTCCGGATCGGTATGCCCATGGGGATCCCTCCTGCATCTTCGGTATAGTTTCGTTTTAGCAGGAAACGGGGAAAAAGTCAAGCACTCGTTTGCCCGCTGGCAAACGGCAGGAGGCCTTTTGATAGCAGACGAAAAAAACGATTGACAACGGAGAAAAGGGAAGAGATCCCTCTATTATCCAAAATTACTAATTTGTTCACAAAATTATTGTAAAAACTATTGACAAACCCGGGAAAGGTGGTAATATAATCTTAGCACTCGAGAGAAACGAGTGCTAAAAGAAGGGAGGGTCGGCTATGGAGCTTCCGGAACGAAAGTGCCGCATTTTAAAGGCCATCGTGGAAAACTATATCAACACAGCCGAGCCTGTGGGCTCAAAGACGCTGGTCAACTGCTTTGACACGCCGATCTCTTCCGCCACCATCCGCAACGAGATGAGCGAGCTGGAGGATATGGGCTATCTGGAAAAGCCCCACGTCTCCGCCGGACGCGTCCCGTCCTTTGCCGCCTATCGGCTGTACGTCAACGAGCTGATGGATCGTCACCGCGTGGCCACCAACGAGCTGGAGGCCATGCGCTTGATGATGGAGGCCAAGATGAAGGAGATCGACAACATCGTGGTCTCTGCCTCAAAGGTCATCGGAGAAATGACCCAGCATACCGCCGTTTCCATGGTCACCCGCAAGGGCGGGGACGAGGTCAAACGGTGCGAGCTGATCGCCGTGGACGACGGCATGACCTACGCCGCCGTGCTGGTGACGGGCAGCGATGTGAAAAACAAGCTGATCCGTCTGAACGAAAGCGTCGCCCCATCCACCGCTGCCATGCTGTGCACCGCCCTCAATCTTGCCATCAGCGAGCATCGGCTGGAGTACCTGCTCCCCTCGGTGGCGCAGAGCATGGGCGAAACCTCTCAGGTCTATCGCATGACCTCCGAGGTGCTGGACTTTATCCGCCAGACCGAGCTGGGCTCAAAGCCGGAGGTCTATATCGACGGCGCGGCGCGTCTGCTGGACAACCGGGAATATCAGGACACCGGTCGTGCGCGGGAGCTGCTGGAATACTTTTCCGACCGCTCCAAGGTGGGCGAGCTGCT
>CADBTM010000018.1 GCA_902797555.1 Oscillospiraceae bacterium | reverse complement strand
TGTCTCGTCATGTATTACGCCCACAGGGTCTCCCCCACCGGCCGTCTTTCCGCGATGATGAGAACGCTTGCGTGGATGGCGCTGCTTTTGATTCTGCTGCGGGGCGTGAAGTACAGCGTTTTTTCCGAGGTCGGCATTCTGGCCCGGCATATATGGTACCTGTACTACGTCCCTATGCTCCTGCTCCCGCTCTTTTTGTTCTGTATTTCTTTTCTCGTCTCGTCGAAGGAACCGGCGCGTACCCCTCGGCTGTGGCACGGGGCGCTTGCTCTGACGGTCCTGTTCATCGCCCTGGTCCTGACCAACGACGCGCATCAGCTCGTTTTCCGGTTCCAGCCGGGCTTTCGGGGATGGGACGACAGCTATTCCCGCAGCTGGCTGTTTTATGCGATCACGGTCTGGCAATACGCGCTCTATCTGGCGGCCATCCTGATCCTCATCCGCAAATGCCGCGTCAGCAGCGTGAGAAGGAACGCGTGGCTCATTCTGATCCCGTTCGCGATCGGGATCACCGCAAACGTGCTTTTGATCCTGGGAAAGATGCCCCAGCTGGGCGGCACCAACATCATTGAGTTTCCCGAGGCGCTGATCGTAACGGTCGCGGCGGTGCTGGAGTGCTGTATGCAACTGGGCCTGATCCCCACGAATACGGACTACGGAAGGCTGTTTCAGCATTTTTCCATCGCCGCTCAGATCACCGACCAAGCAGGAGACCCGGTCTACGCCTCCGATTCCGCGGCGCCGCTGACCCCGGCGCAATTCGCGATGGAGGATGGCGAACGCATGGATGCGCATACCGCGCTGCATAAGAAGGCCCTTCCCGGCGGCTATGGCTTTTGGCAGGATGATCTTACCGAGCTGGATCGGCTGAACGATGCGCTGGAGGAGGCGAAGGAGGGGCTGGCGCAGGAGGGAGAATTGATCCGCCTGCGCAGCGAGCTGAAGGAGCGCCAGACAAAGCTGGAACAGCGGACGCGGGTGTATGACGCCATCGCCCGGCAGACCCAGAGACAGTCTCTGCTGATCTCCGCGCTGGCGCAGGCCGGGCGCGCAAGCGCGGACGCGGCTGTCAAGGACTTTTGCCGCAGCCGGATCACGCTGCTGGCCGCCTATATCAAGCGCTACGCCAATCTGATGCTGCTTTCCCGTGAGAGCGGGGCGGTGGACGCCGGGGAGCTGGGGCTCTCGTTTGCGGAAGTGCTTCGCCGACTGAACGATTGCGGGACTCCCAGCGAGCTCATACAAAGCGGCAGCGGCACGCTGCCCGCGGACGCGGCTCTGATCGTCTTCGAGGCATTTGAATCGCTGCTGGAGGCAAACGAGGCCTCCCTGAAGGGCGTCTTCGTCAATCTCTCCGCGCATGAGCAGGCGACCCTCAAGCTGACGCTTGAAAACCTGACCGTGCCGCTGACCGCCGTCATGGAAGCGCGTCTGCGGGATCGCGGCGTCGAACTCGAAAGCCAGCGGGAGGAAAACGTGACCTACCTCTGCTTTGCCCTGCCGAAAGGGGGCGAGCGGGCATGACGGCATTTGCTTCTCTCTCCGCCCTCGTGCGGGCGCTCTTTGCGCTGTGGGCACTGCTTCTATGCCTCGTCAACATCGGCAGCGCGGTGCTGGCCTCGGTCAGACGGCGGCTTCGCTTTGTCGCCCCGGCTCTGCTGCTGTTCCTGCCGGTTTATTTCCTGTGGCAGGTGATCTTCGATCTCTCTCTTTCCCACAGAGGAGGCGCCGCCGTTCCGGTCAGCATCGTCCTGGGCGGCATTCCCCATGCCGTCTGGCTGCTGGCGTTCGCACTGCTGACAGCGGCTTCGGCCATTCTGTTCATCCGCGATCTCCGCTATGACAGGACGTTCCTCACCCCGGGCACGATCAAGCTCTTTCTCGACGGGCTCCCCTGCGGCGTCTGCTGCTGGCAGGACAGCGGAAGGGTGCTCTTTTCCAACGTGTGCATGAACCGCCTGTGCGCCGCCGTAACGGGCAGCCCGCTGCTCAACGGAAATCAGTTTCAAAGCGCGGTTTCCGCCGGGATCCTTACGCTGGATGGGACGGTCTGGCGGTTTTCCTGTCGGGAAATTCTGATCGACGGGCAGCGTCTGCATGAGATGGTCGCCTCGGATGTCACGGCGGAATACGCCAAGACCCAGGCTCTGGAGCGGGACAGAGCCGAGCTTGCCCGGCTCAACGAACAGCTTCGCAGCTATTATCTCAGCATCGACGACGTCGTCAGCCGGCAGGAGATCTTGCAGGCAAAGGTGAACATCCACGACGAGATGAATCGGCTGATGCTCTCCACAACTGCCGCGGACGCGGGCGACGAAGAGGAGCTGAACCGCGTCTTCTCCCTGTGGGAACAAAACGCCCTGCTTATGTGCATGGAGGCCGGCAGCGACAGGGATACCCGGGCGATCGGCAGTCTGGAACAGCTTGCCGCGGCGCTCAGGCTTCGGCTCGTCTGGCAGGGCGAGCTGCCGAAGGCCCTGTCAGAGCGGCAGCGCAGTCTGTTCTTTTCCGCCGCGCAGGAGGCCATGGCCAACGCCGTCAAGCACGCGGAGGCGAAAACGGTGGAGATCTCCTTCCAGGAGACAGAGGGGGATCTTTGCTGCCGGTTTACCAACGATGGGAAAGCGGCCCCCGAACCGGTGACTTTTACCGGAGGGCTGAGGAATCTTTCCCTTCTGGCGGAACAGCAGGGCGCGTCGGTTTCGGCGGGCGCCGGAAACGGCTTTACCCTCACTCTGTGCTTTCCGAAACATCAGCCGAACGGCTGATGCGCTTTTGCGTTGCATCGGATAAACTGACAGTGAGATCCGGAAGGGGGTGCCCAAGTGGCGTATCGTGTTTTGATCGTGGAGGATCAGGCCATCGCGCGAGAGCTTTTTGAGATCTACATCCACGCCGCCCCGCAGTTTGAGCACGTGCTCTCGATCTCCAACGCCTCGGCGGCGCTCTCGGTCTGCCGGAACAGAGCGGTGGATCTGATCCTGATGGACGTGATGACCGAGCTGGGACAAAGCGGTCTGGACGCGGCGGAGGAGATCAAGCGGCAGTTTCCGAAAATCAAGATCATCATCGTCACCTCCATGCCCGAGTATTCCTGGCTCAGCCGGGCACGGGAGATCGGGGTGGATTCCTTCTGGTACAAGGACGGCTACAAGGACGGCATCCTGGACGTGATGGAGCGGACCATGGCCGGACAGCACATCTATCCGGATGAGACGCCGCTGATCCGCATCGGCAACGCCACAAACCACGAGTTCACCGAGCGGGAGCTGGAAATCCTCAAGGAGCTGACCACCGGAGATACCAACGCCGAGATCGCCCGGCGGCTCTGCGTGTCGGTGGCCACCGTCAAAAGCCACATCCTGCACCTGATGGAGAAAACCGGCTTCCGGACCCGCACGGAGCTGGTCTCCGAAGCCCGGGGTCTGGGCATCGTGATCAAGAACAGACGGGAAGAAGAATAGAATACGCCTCAGGAAAACCGGACGCGCAGGCGTCCGGTTTATTGTTTTGGAAAAATCATCCGTTTGGCTGATGCGGGACGGGACTTCCTCTGCTATGCTTACAGTTGGATCATTATAGAATGCTCAAACTGCCATGAAACAGAACGGAGGTTCGCATATGAAAAAACACCCGATCCGACGAGCCATCAGCATGGTGCTGATTCTGGTCTTCGTGCTTGCGCTGATGCCGACGATCACGCCGACGGTCTTTGCCAATATGCACTATCACGGCCATGAGGTCAACGGCGACAGCGTGACTCTGTACTATTCCTGCAACACCTGCGGCGCCGATTATGAGGTCGATGCGAGTCTCGAGGATTATATCAATGACGGCTGGCTGCCGATCATCGAAGCGGACTGCACCGACATCGAGCTGAATACCGACTATTGCCAGATGTGTTTTATGGACCACGTCTGTATGCAGTGCCTGACGCCCATAGAGGAGTGCGAATCGTTCTGCTACAACTGCCACCAGTGCTGGGACTGTGAGAACGATAATCACTGCAGACGGTGCGGCCAGTGCACCAACGAGATGTGCGAGGATTGCCTGGAGGTCGATATCCATCTCTGCGTGGACTGCCACGAGGACTACTCCAAG
>CADBTM010000017.1 GCA_902797555.1 Oscillospiraceae bacterium | reverse complement strand
GCGCCCATTTGGGCATCGAATAGGCAAAATAAAAATCGTATCCGTTGTCGCCGAAGTTTGTCATGACGGTAAAGACCGTATCGTGGATCCGGCTTCTTCCCTCCAGGACGAGCTGCTCCAGCCGTGTTTCGCAGGCAAAGTAGTGATCCTGATCCTTTTTGTCGTTGGGATCCCCCGAAAAGCGGCGTTTGAAGCCGGTGAGCAGCATGGCGGGCTTTTCTTCCAATTTGTACTGCATATCGTTTCCTCCTTCCAGAGTCACTTTGATGTTCAGGCGGGAAAACGAGCGAAGCATGGCTCCATTGTCCCGCGCCTGGGACGGAGAAATGCCGTGGAACGCCCGAAATGCCTTGGCGAAGCTGTCGGGGCTGTCATAGCCCGACGTCAGCGCAACGTCGATCACCCGCTCGCTCCCGCTTGCGAGCCTTGACCCCGCAACGCTCAGCCGTCGGCTGCGGATATATTCGCCCAGAGTATAACCGCAGAGAATGCTGAACACGCGCTGAAAATGAAAGGTCGAGGAAAAGCTCTCCCTCGCAATGAGGTCGTAATCCAGCTCGTCGCTCAGGTGCGCCTCGATATAGTCGATCGCCCTCTGGATCCCGGTGATCCAATCCATCGTTATCCCTCCTGACAAACACAGTATAACAACATGCAGCCCCGGTGTCCCGACAATCTGTGCGATTGCAGAACGGGTGGAGGCATAGGCTTACGGAAACGCTGACAATCCGTCGGAGCATGGCGGAAATCAAAAACGAAGGAGGCACTTCCGTATGAAGTGCCTCTTTTCGCGGTCTATTTGCTGCTGCAGATCGGGAAACGCCCGGTCATGCCAGCATGCTCTTCAGGTTGAGCGCCACATGGAAGTGGGCTTCGGTGGCGGCGCGCACCTGATCGACGGTAAACTCCGAATTGATCTCGGTCATGAGCAGCCCGTCGGGGGTCACCTGAAACACGCACATTTCGGTGATGATCTCGTGGACACACTTGACTGCGGTGAGGGGCAGGGTGCAGCGGCGCAGGATCTTTGGCTTGCCGTTCACGGTATGCTCCATGGCGAGGATGACGTGCTTGGCGCCAACCATCAGATCCATGGCGCCGCCCATGCCGGGCATTTTTTTGCCGGGGATGATCCAGTTGGCAAGGTTGCCTTCCTCATCCACCTCCAGACCGCCCAGGATGGTGGCGTCCACATGGCCGCCGCGGATCAGTCCGAAGGAGGTGGCCGAATCAAAATAGCTGCCGCCCAGTGCGGCCACGGCAGGGGTGCCGCCGGCGTCGATGATATGCATGGGGTCGCTGTTTTCTTCGGTGGCGATGGCAGAACGGGCGATTCCGTCCTCGGCCTGCAGGGTGACATGCACATTCTCCGGGATGAACAGCGGAACCAGTGTGGGCAGTCCGATGCCCAGATTGACCACGTCGCCGTCCTTGAGCTCGCGGGCGGCGCGGGCGGCGATAAAGCGCCGCATCTGCTCCTTGGTCATCATCAGTATTTGCCTCCTTCCACCACATAGTTCACCAGCATGCCGGGGGTACGCACGTCCTCCGGCGGGATCATGCCCTCGTCCACCACTTCCTCGGCCTCGACGATAACGGTGTCGGCGGCAGTGGCCATGGCGATGTTGAAGTTGCTGGTGGTGCCCTTATACCAGATGTTTCCGGCGCGATCCACCTTGGTGCCAGTCACCACGGCGATGTCGGCGTGGAGCGGCTCCATCAGCAGATAGGGCTTGCCCTTGATCCACCGCTTGCCCAAGCAGAAGGGGTTGTCCTCCACCACGGTGCCCACACCGGTGGGCGTCATCACGCCGCCCAGGCCCGCGCCGCCGGCGCGGATCATCTCCACGAACGAGCCCATGGGCAGCAGGGTCACCTTCATGGTGCCGTCCACCATGGATTGCTGTCCCACCTCGGGGTTCATGCCCACATGAGAGGCAATAAGGTACTGCACCTGATGGTTGCGGATCAGCTTTGCCGTTCCGTAGAGCTCCTCTCCCAAGGGGCCGCCCAGACGCCCGCCGTCGTTGCAGATCATGGTCAGATCCCGCACGCCGGTCTTGGATAGGGCATCGATAAAGCGGTGGGGACTTCCGCAGCCCATAAAGCCGCCGAACATGACGGTGGCTCCGCTGGGGATCAGCCGGACAGCCTCCTGCATGGTGATAAACTTAGGCATTTTGACGTTCCTTCTTCCTTGTTTTTGCCAACGGCGATTTTCGCCGGATTCTGTTTATAATTTAACTTATTTATGATACACGATTCCCCGCGGTTTGTCAACCCGGCTGGTCAAAGCGCACGGAGGAGGCTGATATGCCTTCGTGATTTTTTTCACAACGATTTTCGTGAAAAAGTACAAGTTTTTTCTTCTTTTGCTCGTTTTCGGCTGTTTATTCCCAAAAAAGATGCAAAAAATAAAGGATTTTCAAAAAAGCCTTGATTCTGACTATCTTGTGGTATATAATAATGTTAGCCTAAAATGCTTTGGTTTTTTGAATCACGAAAAATTTTTACATTCAGGAGGACAAAAACAATGAAAGATCTTTATGTTGTCAACTGCTGCAGAACGGCCATCGGCTCTTTTGGCGGTGCTCTCAAGAACACTCCCGCTGCCGATATGGGCGCTGTGGTGGTGAAGGAAGCTCTCAAGCGCGCCGGCGTTGCTCCCGAAAACGTGGATGAGGTCATGTTCGGCTGCATCCTGACCGCTGCTCAGGGTCAGAACGTTGCACGTCAGGTCTCTATCAAGGCCGGTATCCCCTATTCCGTT
>CADBTM010000016.1 GCA_902797555.1 Oscillospiraceae bacterium | reverse complement strand
GGAAAAGAAGGCGGCGAGCTGGTCTTCACCTCGCCCTGCGGCGTTTGCCGTCAGGTGATGATGGAGTTTTGCGACCCGGACGAGTTTCTCATCCTGCTGGGCACCTCGGAGGAGGAATTCTCGACGCATACTCTGCGGGAGCTTTTGCCCTTCGGCTTTGGTCCCGACAATCTGTAAAAACGGAATCATAAAAAAGGCGCTGCAAATGCAGCGCCTTTTTATTGTTTTTTGCGGCTCCTGGATTATTTCATCAAGTCTTCCATCTCGTCGAGGAGCTGTCCGAACAGATCGAGCGCCTGCTCCACGGGCTTGGGAGAGGACATATCCACGCCGGCGATCTTGAGCAGGGAAATGGGATCCGCGCTGCTGCCGGAGGAGAGGAACTTTTTGTAATCCGCCACAGCGGGGGCGCCTTCCTTGAGGATGCGCATGGCGATGGCGATGGCAGCGGAGAAGCCGGTGGCATACTGGAAGACGTAGTAATCGTAATAGAAGTGGGGGATTCGTGCCCATTCCATGGCGATCCCATCGTCCACCGTGATATTGTCTCCGTAATAAAGCTTGTTCAGCTTGTGGTATTCATTGCACAGGAAATCGGCGGTCAGCGCCTGGCCGTTTTCCACCGCCTTGCCCATGATGAGCTCGAACTCGGCAAACATGGTCTGACGATAGATGGTGCTGCGGAACTGCTCGAGGAAGTAATTGATCAGATACGCCCGCTGCTTTTTGTCCTGGGTGGTGCGCAGCAGATGCTGCATCATCAGCACTTCATTGCAGGTGGAGGCAACCTCGGCCACAAAAATCACATAGTGAGAGGTGCATCTGGGCTGATGCTTGATGGAATGATAGCTGTGGAGCGCGTGACCCATCTCATGCGCCAGCGTAAACTGGCTTTCCAGATTGTCCTTGTGATTGAGCAGCACATAGGGGTGAGGATCGCCGCCCGCGGAATAGGCGCCGCCCCGCTTGCCTTCATTCTCGTACACGTCGATCCAGCGATTCCGGAAGCCCTCTTTCAGGATATCGGTGTAATCCTCGCCCAGAACGGCCAGCGCGTCCAGAACGTTTTGTTTGGCCTGCTCAAAGGAGATCTTCTGGGTGGCGTCAGCGACGATGGGCACGTACAGATCATACATGTGCAGCTCGTCCAGACCCAGCAGCTTTTTCCGCAGACCAACATAGCGGTACATTTTGTCCAGATTGCGATGCACGGCGTCGATCAGGCTGTGATACACGCTGACAGGCACTTCGGTCTGATCGAGAGAAGCCTCCAGCGTGGAGCCGTACTTTCTAGCGCGGGAATAAAACAGCATCTGCTTGAACTGTCCGTCCAGCGTGGCAGCAACAGTGTTTCTCCAGCTGCGCAGGGTGTCGTAATAGGTGTCAAAGGTGGTCTTGCGCAGAGCGCGATCCGGGCTGTGAAGCAAATAGACCAAGCTTTCCTGGGTGAGGGGATGGGTTTCACCGTCGCTTCCGGTGACAGAGGGGAAGCGCAGATCCGCATTGCGGAAGCTGCTGGCGATGGAAGAGGGGGCGTTGCCGATCTCGCCGGCGGCGGCAAGAATGGCCTCTTCTTCCTTGGAAAGGGTATGCGCCTTCTGACGGCGAATGCGCTCCAGGGGGCGGCGATAGATTTTCAGCTCGGGCTCTTCCTCAAAGAACTTTTCCAGGGTCTCATCGGGAATAGCCAGAATCTCGGGAACGGCAAAGGCACCGGCGCTTTCAATGGCGACATAAAGGGACATGGCCTTGCCGCTCATATCCTGATAGGTGCTGTTGGTCATATCCTCGTCGTGCTTGCGGGAGGCATAATTGAACAAAAGCCCCATCCGTTTACCGATCTCATCCTCTTCCCGGAAATAGGCCAAAAGATCCTTTGCGCTGCGTCCCAGCGTGCCCTGAAATGCCGCAGCCTTGGCGGGAACACCCTGCAGGGAGGTATATTCGTCCATCCATGCCTGATCCGAAGGGAAGATATCCTCCGTTGCCCAAGTGTTTTCTTTTTTCACTTCACTGCGTTTGGGGATGCGTTTTTCTTCCATGATTTCTATCCTCCATGTGCGTATTTTGATCCATGAAAAAATGATATCACAGATCGGGGAAAAGTGCAACCAAAAAGAAATGCCCTTGTCAAAACCTGCTTTCTTTGGTATAGTAAATAGAAGAAACTATCGTTCGGAAATCGTCCGACAGATCCATGAGGTAAGATATGAGTAAAAAAATGCGTGGCAATTTGATGCTCCTGATCACTGCGCTCATCTGGGGCACGGCCTTTGTGGCACAAAGCGCCGGAATGGACTATGTAGAGCCCTTTACCTATAACGGCGTTCGAACGTTGATCGGCGGGATCGTGCTCATTCCGGTGATTCTGCTCTTTGACCGGCTGAAGCCTGCGGAGCAGCGGCTTTCTCCCCAGGAGCAAAAAAAGGTAAACAAGACCTCTGTCATCGGCGGTGTTTTTTGCGGCATCATTTTGTTTATCGCCAGCTCCTTTCAGCAATACGGCATCAGTATGACCACAGCGGGCAAGGCGGGATTTATCACGGCGCTTTATATCGTCATTGTTCCCCTGATGGGCGTCTTTATCAAAAAGAAGATTCCCAAAATCATCTGGTTGTGTGTGGCTATCGCTGTGGTTGGCTTTTATCTTCTTTGCGTCAAAGAGGGCTTTTCGGTTTCCAAGGGCGATCTGCTGGTTCTGTGCTGCGCGGTTTTCTTTTCTCTGCACATCATGTGCATCGACCACTTCAGCGCAAAGAATGTGGACGGCGTCCGGATGTCCTGTGTCCAGTTTCTTGTGGCAGGACTGATCTCCATGATCCCAATGTTTTTGTTTGAAACGCCCACATTGGAAAGCCTTTGGGCGGCAAAAGGAACGATTCTCTATACCGGTGTCATGTCCTGCGGTGTCGCCTATACACTTCAGATCCTCGGACAGAGGGATACCGACCCCACAACAGCGACCTTGCTGATGAGCCTGGAATCGGTGTTTGCCGCCCTTTCCGGCTGGGTGCTGCTCCACGAATCACTTTCGATCAAAGAGCTGCTTGGCTGTGCTCTTGTGTTTGCTGCGGTGATCCTTGCCCAGTTCCCTCTGCCGCAAAAGAAAAATGATTCATATTTGAGGTGACTATATGATCAACGATATTTCCTTCCCCAAGCTGTTCGACCATGTGTTTCATATCAACCGTGTGGCGTTTACCGTTTTTGGCCGCCCCATCATGTGGTATGGCATTATCCTAGCAATTTGCTTTTTGCTGGCGGCGGCCTACACCCTCAAGCGGGTGAATAAGTTTAACTGGAACGTCGACCAGATGACCGATATGATCCTGTGGGGCATCCCTGCGGGCATCCTCGGCTGCCGCGTCTATTACGTCATCAACGAGTGGGACTATTACAGCGCCAATCCCGGCGAGATCATCAAGATCTGGAACGGCGGACTTGGCATGTACGGCGGCATCATCGCGGCGGTTCTGGTGGCGGTGATCTATTGCAAGCGCCATAAAACCGACCTGCTCAGCGCCTGTGATATGATCGGTATGGGATTTATCATAGCCCAGTTTATCGGACGGTGGGCAAATTTCATCAATGCGGAAGCGCACGGTGGAGAGACGGCTCTTCCTTGGGGCATGGTGATCAACGGGGCCGCCCCGGTTCATCCCACTTTTTTGTATGAATCCATCTGGAATCTGGTGGGGTTTTTGTTCCTTCACTGGTATTCCTCCAGGAGAAAATTCCGCGGCGAGCTGATGCTGATGTATGCCGGCTGGTATGGATTGATCCGCTTTCTGCTGGAGTTTCTCCGCACCGACAGTCTGTATATCGGACACACCGGGCTCAAGGCATCCCAGCTGGTGGGCGGCGCCTGCGTTGTGATCTCGGTGGTGCTGCTGATCTATCTGCACACGACAAAGAGATACAAGCCCATCGACCTGACCACCGGAGCGCCGATTCAAAAGACATCCAATGAAAATGAAAATCCCGCGGAATGATCCGCGGGATTCTTTTATGTTCATTTGTACTCAGCAGCGGTTCTTTCCGCCAAACTTGTCCTTCATGCGGAGCTGACCGTTGAGGATACGCTTGCGGATGCGCAGATGCTTGGGAGTGACCTCCAGCAGCTCGTCGTCCGCCAAAAACTCCATGCACTGCTCCAGACTCATCTGGCGGGGAGGGGTGAGGCGAAGAGCTTCGTCCGAGCCTGCGGCGCGCATATTGGTAAGCTGTTTGCGCTTGCAGACGTTGACGATGATGTCTTCCATCTTGGGGGTCATACCGACCACCATGCCTTCATAAACGTCCACGCCGGGGCCGATAAAGAGAGCGCCGCGCTCCTGGGCGTTGAACAGACCGTAGGCCACCGATTCACCTGTCTCAAAGGAGATCAAAGAGCCGGTGTTCCGGCGGGTGACCTCGCCCTTAAAGGGGGCATAGCTGTCAAATACGCTGGCCATGATGCCTTCGCCCTTGGTATCGGTCAAAAACTCGTTCCGATAGCCAAACAGTCCGCGAGAGGGCACCAGAAACTCCACCTTCATGCGGCTGCCCACGGGAGTCATCTCCAGCATTTCGCCCTTACGGCTGCCCATTTTTTCAATGACGGCGCCCACACAGTCGGAGGGCACGTCCACCACAAGGCGCTCCATGGGCTCGCACCGAACTCCGTCGATCTCTTTATAAAGCACGCGGGCAGGGGAGACCTGAAACTCATATCCCTCCCGGCGCATGGTCTCGATGAGGATGGACAGATGCATCTCACCGCGGCCTGCCACGTTAAAGCTGTCCATCGAATCGGGCAGCTCGCTGACGTGGAGAGAAACATCCTTCAGCGTTTCCCGGAACAGGCGGTCACGCAGCTGACGGGAGGTAACGTATTTTCCGTCCCGTCCCGCAAAGGGCCCGTCATTGACAGAGAAGGTCATTTCAATGGTGGGGGCGGAAATCTTAACAAAGGACAAGGGCTCGACCGTGTCAGGCGCGCAGATGGTGTCGCCGATGGTGATCTCACCGATACCGCTCATGGCGATGATATTTCCCGCAGAAGCCTCGGTTACAGGGGTGCGATTCAATCCGTCAAAGGTGTAAAGGGAAACGGCCTTACACTTTTTGCTGACACTGTCAGGATCGTGATAATTGCATACAACGATCTCCTGATTCTGCTTAATGGTACCACGCTCGATGCGGCCGATGGCGATACGCCCCACAAACTCATTGTAGTCGATGGACGAAACAAGCATCTGGAAGGGAGCCTCCACATCCACATCGGGAGCGGGGATATAGTCCAGAATGGTATCGAATAACGGCTTGAGATCGGTGCCGGCCACCTCGGGAGAATAGGAAGCGGTGCCGTTTCTTCCGGAACAGAAGAGCATGGGAGAGTCAAATTGCTCCTGCGTTGCGTTGAGGTCGAGCAGCAGCTCCAGCACCTCGTCCACCACCTCGTGGATGCGCTGATCGGGACGGTCGATCTTGTTGACCACCACGATCACACGGTGACCCAGCTCCAGCGCCTTGCTCAGCACAAAACGAGTCTGGGGCATAGGACCTTCGGCAGCGTCCACCAGCAGGATAACGCCGTTGACCATCTTGAGGATGCGCTCCACCTCGCCGCCAAAGTCGGCGTGACCCGGCGTGTCCACGATGTTGATCTTGGTGCCCTTATACTGAACGGCGGTGTTCTTGGCAAGAATGGTGATGCCGCGCTCCCGCTCCAGATCGTTGGAGTCCATCACGCGATCGACGACAGCCTGATTTTCCCGGTAAACGCCGCCCTGCTTGAGCATCTCATCTACCAGCGTAGTTTTGCCATGGTCGACGTGAGCGATGATGGCAATATTTCTCAGATCATTGCGAATCATTTTCGCATTCCTCCAAATTGAAATTTTCAAACAATTTATTATACTTCGGTTTTTCCTGTCTTGTCAACGCTTCTTGCCGTCAGAATTGGAATTTTTCTTGGAATTTCGGATTATGGATTGTCTTTAGAAAGAAAATCTGATATCATATTGTGCGGAAGGTGATCGAAATGAAACGTATTTCCCGCGCAATACTTCTCTTTCTTGTTTTCTCTATGGCAGTGCTGTCCGCCTGCGGCGCTGCAAAGGAGCAGCCTCAGGTCGTGACGCCGGTCGAACCGTCGCCGGCACCTGTGGAAACCCAGCAGCCCGAGTCGACACCTCAGCCGGAAACCCCTCCTGTCACCGAGCCCGAACCGCTTCCCGAACCGGAGCCCGAGCCCGAGCCGGAGAATATCCAGATTCGCATCGTCGCAGCGGGGGATAATCTGCTGCACAATACCCTTTCCAACGACAGCAGGAAAGAGGACGGCACCTACGATTTTTATCATCTGTATGAGAACATCGCCGAAATCATCGACGGCAGCGATATCGCCTTTATCAATCAGGAGGTCATGCTGACCGGTGAGGTCAGCGCATACCCCAATCTTGCCGCTCCCGCTGAATGCGCAGACGCATTGATCCAAGCGGGCTTCAATGTTGCAAACCTTGCCACCAATCACTCCCTGGACAAAGGGGTCAAGGGTCTCACCGCATGCCTGGAAAATATGCAGCAGCGCCCCTTTGATGCACTTCTCGGTGCTTTTCTTACCGAAGAGGAGAGCGAAGCGCTTTGCATCGTGGAAAAGCAGGGTGTGCGCATCGGCTTTCTGTCCTACACCTATGGTCTGAACGGATATTCTCTGCCAAAGGACAAAGCATATATGATCGCCCTCATCGACGAGGCCAAGATGAAGCGGGAATGCGAAGCCATTCGCCCCTTGTGTGATTATCTCATCGTTTCCATGCATTGGGGCAACGAATATCAGCTCACCACCACAAGCTATCAGCGCAAGCTGGCACAGGAGCTGTGCGATTGGGGCGCCGATCTGATCATCGGCACCCATCCCCATGTGCTCGAGCCGGTGGAGTGGCTGGAAAGCGAGAGCGGACAGAAGACGCTGTGCGTATATGCCCTGGGCAATTTTGTCTCCGGTCAGCACAAGCGCGCCACCATGCTGGGCGGCATTCTTGACGTCCGCCTGACCTTTGATCCTGAAGGCAAGCTTCTGACCACCGATTCCGCCGGAGTGATCCCCACGGTGACCCACTACAAAAACAAAGGCGGGTATACCATCTATACGCTGGAATCCTATACCGACGACCTGTGCGCCGAGCACGGTGTCAAAAACTTTGAAAGCCCTCTGACGCTGGACTATCTCAACAATCTCACAGACGAAACCCTTGGGGATTTCGCAATTACTTGGGAGTCGCTTCAATGAGGGAGTTTTGCGGTTTTTTGCCCGAAAATCGGTTTTTTCTGGCGCCGATGGCCGGGGTC
Organism: Oscillospiraceae bacterium; assembly: GCA_902797555.1. Classification (GTDB taxonomy): domain Bacteria; phylum Bacillota; class Clostridia; order Oscillospirales; family Butyricicoccaceae; genus UBA4644. Next base: position 6,488 of record CADBTM010000016.1, on the reverse strand, counting down.
ACAGACGAGGCCTTTCGCGGGATCTGCACGGGTTTTGGTGCCGCTGTGACCTATACCGAAATGGTGAGCGCAAAAGCCCTGACATATGACGACCGGAAAACGGCCGGCCTTTTGCTGGGAGACGGGGAAAGACGCCCCGCGGCGGTACAGCTTTTCGGACATGAACCCGACGTGATGGCCGAGGCGGCACGCAGGGTGCTGTCGCAGTGTCATCCCACATTTATCGATATCAATATGGGCTGCCCTGTGCCAAAAATCGTCCACAATGGAGATGGGTCGGCGCTGATGGCCGATCCCGCGCTGGCTGCAGCCATTGTGACGGCCATAAAAAAAGCGGTTCCAGTCCCGGTCACCGCAAAGTTTCGCGCAGGATTGACAGAGGACAATCGGAATTGCGTGGAGTTTGCCAAAGCCTTGGAATCGGCGGGCGCCGATGCACTTTGCATTCATGGGCGGACGCGGACACAGCTTTACAGCGGGAAAAGCGACCGCGCCATGGTTGCAGCGGTCAAAAGCGCCGTTTCCGTTCCCGTGATCGCCAGCGGCGACGCCTGGTCGGCGGGGGACTGCATGGAGATTCTCTCCGAAACGGGAGCGGACTTTATCATGATTGCCCGCGGCGCCGAAGGCAATCCCATGATCTTTGCCGACTGTATTGCGCTTGATGCGGGCAATCCGCTGCCAAAACATACGCCGGAAGAGCTGTTTGCCGTAATGCGGGAGCATGTGCGCCTCGCCTGTGAGAAAAAAGGGGAAAAGCGCGCTATGCCCGAGCTGCGCAAACACATGCTGTGGTACCTGAACCGACTGGCCGGGGCAAAACCGTTTAAAACCAAAATGGCGATGATTTCCACGCAGGAGGAATTCTTATCCCTCTGCGCACAGTTGGAAGAGGAGAATCTGCCGTTAAAGGAGTGAGTGAGATGACAGAAGCCGAGCTGGTGCGTCAGGCACAGGCGGGAGAACCCGCTGCTTTCGAAGCGCTGGTGACTGCTTATGAAAACAAAATATACAATCTCGCTCTGCGGTATTTGGGCAGCAGGGACGATGCAGAGGACGCCTCGCAGGAGGTCTTTCTCCGTGTGTTCCGTTTCCTTCCCGGATTTCATGAGGAGAGCAGTTTTTCCACATGGATCTATCGCATCGCTGTCAATGTGTGCAAGGATATGCTGAAAGCAAAATCACAGCGGGCGGAGCAACCGCTGGAACAGGACAACGGGGACGAGGAGGAGTCTGTGATACAGATCCCCGACAGCCGATACGAGCCGGAAACGGTCGTTTCCGACAAAGAGCAGCGGGAGATACTATGCAAGGCGATTCTCTCCTTGCCCGAGCCCCAAAGGGAAATCCTGATCCTGCGGGATGTGCGTGGCCTTTCTTATGATGAGATCGCGGAGGTGCTTTCTCTGGAGATCGGTACGGTAAAATCCCGCATCGCCCGTGCTCGGGAAAATTTGAGAAAAAAGTTGTTACAAAACGGGAACATTTTTCATTTTTCTTCGTCCAAAGATATGAAAGGAGGGAGCCAAAATGCAAGCGTGTAAAGATTACGAGCTGATGATCCAATTCTATCTTGACGGCATGCTGGAGCCCTCTGAGGAGGACGAGCTGAAGGAACACCTTGCTGTCTGTCCCGTCTGTGCAGGCAAGCTGCACGATTTTCAGACGCTGCAAGCCCACCTCTCTGATCTGGACGAACCCACGCCGGAGAACCTGCACTCCAACATCCTGCAATATGTCCGCGAGCATACCGAAGCAGAAACCACGGTCGACGAAAAGAAACCGATCCGTTTCCCAAAGCATGCATGGAAAGCCATTCTCGGCGTTGCCGCTTGCGCGTTGATTGCTGTCACCGCTTTGCGCGGGGCGCCTGCGCTGCCGCAAGCACAAAAAGCTGCCGCTACGGCGCCTGCTTTTGCCCCTTACGAGCCGGTCTATGAGACCTCCGGTGTGGATGAAGCAGACAGTGGCGCATACAACGGGATGCTGGACGCCTCTTTATATGTGACCGCGGCAGAAGATTATACGGAAAAGCTGGCTCTCAACGAAAATGACCCTGCACCGATGAATATTGCCGTTCCGACTGATGCGCCTGTTCCTCTTTACACGGAAAAATCTTCCGCCGTCCTGCCGGATTCTGTCCAAAAATGGTATCTCGGTGTTGGCGAAAAAGATAATCTTCCCGAGTGGATCGGCGAGGAGGATCTTCTTCAGGAGGAAAGCGAAGGGGAGACGATCGATTTTGCCGAGTTTGATCCCCAGGAGGAGACCGTGTGGGTCACCTCTCTGGAGCAGGCCGGATTTGACATCACCGAGCTCACCGATCGGGGCACTGTCGCCAACGGCGATTATGTGGTAATGCTTTTTGACTGGCAAGAATAAATGAAATAGAAAAGCCCTCTCATTTGCCGAAGCAGATGAGAGGGCGCTTTTTGTTTTCTTATGTAAGAGGGAGAATGGCCAGAACAACCTGCAGCAACGCAAAGAGCAGTCCGAGCACAGTGAGCAGATTGACAAATCGGTTGGTGCTGGTCTGATACATCAGATCCAGATCGGATTCCAGCAGCTCCAGCAGATATCGGATGCTCTCCACCCGCTGTGTGGCGCCGAGGCTTTGGACGATGAGTGTGTCCAGTTCACCCAGCTCGGAGATGTTGACCATTTCCACCTTGTTCAGCGTGCGGATCATGTCCGCACGGTATTTTTTATTGCGGATGATTTCATCACGGATGAAAACACCGGTCTTTTTTGTCAGATCGGGACGGCTGTTTAAAAGACGGTCGGTGGTGGTTTTGATGATCATGCCGGTTTCTACCGAGAAAAAGACCCCATGGTTGACGCCGGCGGTCTCGGCATCCAGGGTGAAATAGGGGTTCAGCGCGCCCCAATAATGGTCGGCAAAGCCATGCTCCACCTCCATATAGTGTGCGTGGGTTTTGTTCCGGTTCAGGTTGAGCAAAACATAGTTGTTGGCAAAGACGATTACCTTGACAAAATCCCTGCTTGTCCAGCTGGAATCCATTCTGGTACGGGCAAGCTCGGCGGGAACGTGGCTCCAGCCCTCGTCGCCGGTGAGCATCCCGTAAAAGCATTTTGCCTCCCAGTCGGTGATATTTGACGAATCGCTTCTGTCGCCGAAGGTATTGATCTCCAGCAAATAGGCAGAGGAACTTGTAATAGCAGAAGTAATCCCATATTCCCGGATGATCCTGTCGCTCAGATCGGGAATGGATTCTGGTTTTCCGTTGATTGTAAAGGGTACACCACGGGCACACTGGATCTGGTGCAAAAACACAAGGTTGCGAACAGGGGTTGGGTCGATGGTAATGCAAACGCTGACGTGACAGGCGCTGGACGCAGGATAAAAGGTCATCACCGCGTGAGATTGTGTAATAGGGATCTCTTATTTTTCGATATGGAGATTATCAATCACATAGCGTTTGGCAGGGAAGTGGAGCCCCGCTCCATAGAGAAACCCTTCTACAGTGGCAAAATCCTCCAATACTTTCCGCTTTAGCCCGACAGCGTTTTCCGCGGCGTCCTGCGGAGGAAGCCTGGAAGCGTCGCTCTTTTCATTGTTCAGATAATAATACTGCATGAAGGTGATTTTTCCGGACACCATCGGCTCTTCCTGCCTGTCTTCCGTGCCGGTTTCGGTCTGGTCAGCCCATTCACAGAGATAAAAAGCGTCCCGCGCCAGCTTTCGTTTTTCGGGATCCAGTGTGTTGTAGCCGTCGTTTTCCGCGTTGGTTTCTCCGAAAAAATGATAGCAGGAAAACTTGCGCACCGTCAGACCGTATTCCGCCATGCGCGCTTCCATCCAAGGCCGGGCAAAGCGGCACACGGCAAGGTACCTGTCGTCTGCAACAGCCTTGTCAAAGCCCTCCAGATCGACCACAAGAGAAACCCGCTCCTCGCCTTCAAACCCTTCTGCGCTGTATTGGTTGACATCATCGCTGATATAGGTGGTGGTGAAGAGGAATACCGTATTCTTGTGGGTGCAGCGCTTCAGATCCTTCCAGATGCCAAACATGGTCTCGTGTGTGAAATGCTGGAAAATATGGCTGCACAGCACCACGTCAAAGCAAGGGGTCTCCGTTTGCCCATCCAGATATTCACTCAGGAGAGAATGAAACACTCTGGCATTGGCAACGGGCGTGGTCTCCACAAGCTTTTTCGCTTCATTGCAGCGCTCTTCGTCGGGCTCGAGGGCAGTGACGTCGCCGAACATCGCGGCAAACTCCGGGATCAGCCGTCCCATGCCGCACCCAAGATCGAGCATATGCAGGGTTTTGAGCGCATCATGACCAAACTTTTCCGAAATAAAGGCCTTGCCCTCTGCAAGAACGCGATCCTCGCTTCGCCCCCAGTATTTCCCGTCATAATTCTGCGAAATCAAAAGATTTGTCAGCTTGTCGTTGTGATCTGAGTAAGAAAAACTGCTCATACCTTCACCGTCCCGATCGGAATTCTCTGCTAGTATTATATTTTCTTTTCCTCTTCTTGTCCATCTTTTTTTGCCTTGGATGGATGATTTCCTCCTCTGCGGGCACGATAAGGAAAAAGGAGGGGAACGCATGCAGCGAGTTTCGATCCACCTGGAAGAGAATATCCGATCCATGCAGCGTCTTTTTTCCGGGGATAGTACATTGATCCGACGCAGCTTTATCTCGGAGAATGCCGGACTGCGGGGCTGCTTGTTCAGCATCGATGGAATGGCCGATTCCGACCTCTTGAATGAAGCTGTATTGCGTCCGTTGCTGCTGTGCACCAGCCGGATGAGCGAACGGGACTCCCTTGCAAAACAGGTGCAGGAACATGTTTTGCAGGCGCTGGAAACCAAAACAGAAACGCAGTTTTCCCGGATGATCCCCGCCCTGCTCTATGGAGACAGCATCCTGTTTCTCGATCAATCGGATACCGCTCTGGTGATCGGATCCAAAAACTTTATGAAGCGTTCTCTCACCGAGCCTGTAAACGAGATCGCCCTCAAGGGACCGAGAGAAGGCTTTGTCGAGCCGCTGATGCATAATCTCGCCATGCTCCGACGCCGTCTGCGCACCACCGATCTGCGGTTGGAGTTTTTTTCGGTGGGAACGCAGAGTAAAACCGACTGCTGTATCTGCTATCTTTCTCGCAACGTGGATCGCCATGTGCTGTCCATTGTGCGCAAGCGCTTGTCCCGTGTGGCCATGGACGGCATTCTGGACAGCAATTATCTCTCCGAATGGATCCGGGATGCCAGGCAATCGATCTTTCGCACCACCGGCTTTACCGAGCGCCCGGACGTGGTGGCTGCAAAGCTGCTGGAGGGGCGGGTTGCCATTCTGGCCGACGGGAGCCCGGAGGCGATCACCGTGCCTTATCTGTTTCTGGAGCATTTTCAGTCTGCGGAGGATTATTACGTTGATCCCGCCTACGCCTGGCTCAACCGATTCTTGCGGGTGAGCGGTTTTGTTGCGTCTCTGCTGATTTTGCCGATCTATCTCTCTCTTGTCACCTTTCATCAGGCCTATATGCCTCTGTCCCTCATTCTGTCCATTGCAAAGGCACGGCAGGACGTGCCCTTTCCCATCTTTCTGGAATCGTTGTTCATCCTCACGGCATTCGATATTCTGCGGGAAGCCGGCGTGCGTACACCCTCCAGCATCGGGCAGACCCTCTCTGTGGTGGGAGGTCTTGTCATCGGTCAGGCTGCCGTGGAGGCAAGGCTGATTTCCGTCCCCGTGCTCATCGCCGTTGCAATTTCCGGGATATGCGCTCTTATCGCACCAAATCTCAAGGCGGCAAATATTATTCTGCGGTTGGTGCTGATGATTCTCGGCGTAAACTTTGGTCTGTCAGGCGTGCTTGCAGGAATCCTTGCACTGCTGGCTGTTTTGTCCATGCATAAATCCTTCGGGTCTCCTTATCTTTCCCAACTTCCTCCCGGCGCAGAACAGGGAAGAGAGGACCGTCTGTTTCGCACTCAGTTTTATCGGATGCGTCCCTATCGGCGTTTTCTTGCGGAAAGAGGGGAAAAGAATTGAGAAAGAGCTTTTGTTTTGGGCTTGCAATGCTTGCAAGTATGCTTTTGACCTCCTGCGGAAAGGATGCAGCATCCATGACGGTAGTGATCGGTCTTGGCGCGGATGGCGCGCCGCAAGCCTATTCGGTGACAGCGGAGGCGATCCAGCTCTCCCACAATGCCGAAGACGGAGAAAGCGTTCTGCTTCATGGTCAGGGCGAAACCCTTTCCGATGGACTGGACGATACCGTTTCCATCACAGGGCGTACCCTGCATTGCAATCATGCTCAGATCCTTGTTGTCAGCCGGGATCTGGCAGAAAAGGGGATCGAGCCTCTTTTGCTGGAACTTTTGACCCACAGCCGCTACCCTGCATCTCTGCAAATGGCGGTGAGCAAGTGCGCTGCGGCGCAGCTGCTGGAGACAAAACCTGTGGTAGGCGATCTGGGCAGCACGGAATTGGAAAAGCTGATCTGTCAGG
>CADBTM010000015.1 GCA_902797555.1 Oscillospiraceae bacterium | reverse complement strand
CTGCGCCTCCTTTCCGGTGGATTCCGTGTTCGGTTCATCGGGTTTTTTCGGCGGTGCCGCGGGAGGCTCACCCAGCTTGTTCGGTACCTTGTTCTTTCTTCCCGCCAGCCACAGCTTGATCACCAGAGAGAATGCGGAAAGATAGACGATGACGGCAATGATAACGTCGGTGATGTATTCATTATATGCGGTGAGGTTGGTGAGCTGCAGACCGGAAATATCCAGCAGAGACATAAAGATACCGGAGAAGATGACTGCAATGGGGTTGGTCACAGCAAGCAGCGCCACGGCGATGCCGTTAAAGCCCTCACTGGGAAGCGACTGATAGGTGGACCAGAAAAACTCGGTGTTTCCGGAGAGATAATACAGCGTGCCGCCCAGACCGGCCAGCGCTCCAGCAATTGCCATGGAGATCACGATATTGCGCTTGTCCTGAATACCTGCATAGCGGGCAGCATGGCGGTTGGCGCCGCAGGCCTTGAGCTGATAACCAAAGGTGGTTTTCTCCATCAGGATATAGGCCAGAATGGCGATGACAATGGCGATAAGGATACCGCCGTTGACCTGAGAGCCCGGGAAGATCTTGTCCAAGCCCATCTTGGAGGTAGCGACACCGTTGAAGGTGGTCTTGTAAATGTATCCGGTTTTTGTGCCCTCCGTGACATTTTTCAGGCTGCTCACGTCAAACAGCCATGTGACAAGGTTTGCGGCGATCCAGTTTGTCATGATGCAGGCGATGACCTCGTTGATATTGAGCAGCGCCTTGAGCAGACCGGGAATGGCGCCCCAGATGGCGCCTGCCAGCATACCGCCGAAGAATGCCAGGATCCAAATCACCCATGCGGGAACGACTGCGGAAGGAATGCTCAGTGCGATAAACAGTGTGGCGCAAACGCCGGCCAGATACTGTCCTGCGGCGCCGATGTTGAACAGACCGGTTTTGTAGGCTACTGCCACGCTCAGGCCTGTCATGATCAAGGGAGTAGCGCGGAAGAGCATGTTTCCGAAGTTTGCGGGGTTAAAGCCAAAGGTCAGATTGCCCAGAGTATCCCGTCCGGTGGAGAACACGCCGAACAAAACCAGACGAATGCCCTCCCATGCACTGGTGAGGGTGATCTTGCTGTCGATCAGGCCGACGATCAGAATGATCAATGCTCCGGCCAGCAGACCGATCACGATGGAAAGCAGCGAAGCCAGAACGCTCCGCGTTCCCTCCTTCTTCATCAGATCCTTCATTGTGCTTCACCTTCTTTCGTTTGACGCTTTGCGCCTGCCATGTAAAGACCCAGCTCCTGAACGCTGATCTGTTTGGGATCAAACTCACCCACGATCTCACCCTCGTACATCACAAGGATGCGGTCAGACAGGCTCATTACCTCGTCCAGCTCCAGCGAGACAAGCAGAACTGCTTTCCCCTCGTCTCTCTGCCGGACAAGCTCGGCGTGAATGTTTTCAATGGCGCCCACATCCAGACCGCGGGTGGGCTGCACAGCGACGATCAAAGGTTTGTTGCGGTCGAGCTCACGGGCGATAATGGCCTTTTGCTGGTTGCCGCCCGACATGCTGCGCGCTTTCGTGATGGGACCCTGACCGCTGCGCACGTCAAAGCGCCGGATCAGGCCTTCCGCATATTTGCGCACCTCGCCGAAACGGATAAAGCCGTTGTTTTGGAACTGCTTGTCCTGAAACCGCTGGAGCACCATATTCTGCTCGAGAGAAAAGTCCAGCACCAGGCCGTGCTTATGGCGATCCTCGGGGATATGGCTCATGTTGGTGCTCTTTTCCCGGATGGAGGCCTTGGTGATATCCTCACCGCACAGTGTGACTGTGCCGGAAGAGATCTTCTCCAGGCCGGTGAGGCCATAGATAAACTCACTCTGTCCGTTGCCGTCGATACCGGCAATACAAAGGATCTCCCCTGCTCGTACGTCAAAGCTGACGTTGTGCACCGCGTCCCGCTTGTGCAGAGAGGAATGGACGCACAGATCGCGGACGCTGAGAACAGGCTCGCCGGGTTCGGCAGGCTTTTTTACCACTTCCAGCTGGACCGGGCGTCCCACCATCATGTTGGAAAGCTCTTGCTTATTGGTGTCTGCAGTGTTCACTGTGCCGATATATTTGCCCTTGCGCAGCACGGTCACCCGATCGGCAACCGACATGATCTCATTGAGTTTGTGAGAGATAAAGAGAATCGACTTGCCCTCTTTTTTCAGATTGCGCATGATCTGCATCAGCTCGTCGATCTCCTGCGGGGTCAGAACGGCGGTGGGCTCGTCAAAGATCAGGATCTCATTATCCCGATAGAGCATTTTCAGAATCTCGGTGCGCTGCTGCATGCCGACGGTGATATCCTCTACCTTGGCGTCCAAATCGACCTTTAGGCCATAGCGCTCGGAAAGCTCACTCACCTTTTTGCGGGCTTCCTTCTTTTGTAAAAAGCCCATCTTTGTGGTCTCGGCACCAAGAATGATGTTGTCCAGAACGGTGAACACATCCACAAGCTTGAAGTGCTGATGCACCATGCCGATGCCGAGAGCAGTGGCGTCATTGGGATCGTGAATGTTCACCTTCTGACCGTTTTTGCGGATCTCGCCGATTTCCGGCTGATAGAGACCGAACAAAACGCTCATCAACGTAGATTTTCCGGCGCCGTTCTCGCCCAGCAGCGCGTGAATCTCTCCCCTGCGCAGCTGAAGCGTGATATCATCGTTAGCGCGAATGCCGGGGAATTCTTTGGTGATGTGAAGCATTTCAATGACGTATTCCGGGGTATCTGACATGCTCCCACCTCTCTTTCTCCATAATCAGTATCGCGGAATCATTTATATAGAAATTATAAAGGACTTAGGGACAAATTGCAAGATTTCCGGATGAAAAACTGAAAAAAGCGGGAAGAGCGAATGCTCTTCCCGCAGAAGAAATCCGATTTAGCGATAGCTGACGACCACGTTGGAGAAGGTCATGTTGGCGATGTTGCCCGCGGTGGGAGCATTGGCATCGATGGCGACCTTGCCGGCAACGATGTCGTTGAACAGAGTCTCATACTGCTCAACGGTGAAGTTGGTCATGGACCAGGTAGCGGTGGGCAGACCCACGGCATTGTCAGCAGCGCCCAGAGAGGTGCCCTTGCCGCCGATGTCAGAGAACTGACCGGCATAGACCTTGGCGGTAGCCCACTCAACAGAAGAGGCCAGACCCTTCATGGCAGAGGTGACAACAGTGGCGGAATCGAAGGACTGGTCAACGTCAACGCCGATGACCTTGCCGTCGTTTTCAGCAGCAGCAGCAACGATGGACTGGAAGATAGAACCGCCGCAGGCGAAGACGATCTCGGTGCCGTTCTCATACCAGCCGCTCATCATGGCCTGCAGCTCGGGAGAAGCGGAGAAGGTGGCGCCATACTGCCAGGTGTAGTTGATATTAACGGTCTTGCCCATTTCCTTGGCGGCGTCATTGGCGCCCTGAACAAAACCATAGCCGTAACGGCAGCAAGCGGGGTTGGTGCCGCCGCCGCCACCGGAGAAGCCCAGATTCTCATAGCCTTCCTTGACAACAGCATAACCAGCCAGATAGCCAGCCTGCTCTTCCTGGAAAGCGATACCGGCAACATTGTCCAGACCGATGGGATAACCGTCGATGAAGATAAAGTTGACATCGGGATACTCAGCAGCGATGCGGGAAAGAGCGCCTTCCTGCATGAAGCCAGCGCAAACGACGGTGGTGGCGCCGTTGTCCACGGCAGCCTTCATGGCGTCGTAACGGTCATCATCGGTGGCCTGATCGCCGTTGGCGGGCTGATAGTACTTATAGGATTTGCCGTTAGCATTGGCGTACAGCTTGACGCCGTCGTAGGTGCCCTGGTTAAAGGACTTGTCCTTCAGCTGGCCCACATCGGTGACGAAGGCGATCTCGTACTTGTTGTCGCTGGAGGTCATCTCATCGGGGATATCATCCGCGCTGGAGACCTTCTGAGGCTGATTGGTGCTCGGGGTGGTGCTGTTGCCGCAGCTGGCTGCAAACGCCATGACCATCATGGCAGCCAGGAGCAGCGCGAGAAACTTTTTCATTTTCGTTTTCCTCCTAATCTTTTTTTGTGTATGAACACAAGGTTTCGGATTACCTTACCATCCTAACATCTATCCGAAAGAATTGCAAGAAGCAGTTTTGCCGATTTTTTCATCTTTCAAAGATTCTTCCTTTTGGACAAAAGTTCAAAAGGTTTTTGTTGATTTTTCGTGGAAATTTTCAGACATTTGTGTTAAAGTTATACAGAGAAAAATCGAAACGGACGGTGAATCAGATGAACAATTTGCGGGAAGACCATGATCTGGCTTATCTTCTGCAATACGAAAATGTGGCTTGGTATGAAAACGGCACGGTGCGCATTCTCGATCGGCGCGTCTATCCCATGGAAACACGTTTTGTTGTGTGTCGCAGCTATGAGGATGTGGCACAGGCCATCGCCGATATGGTCACCCAGAGCGCAGGACCTTATTATGCCGCGGCCCACGGCATGACGCTGGCGGCATGGCAGTGCAGAAACAGCAAAGACCCTCTCCCCTTTTTGCGTCAGGCGGCCGACCGGATCGCCAACGCCAGGCCGACCACGGCTTCGCGTATGCGCGCGATCACCGAACGAGCAGTGAAGACAGCAGAATCCGCGCTGCAAAACGGAACAGATCTTGTGAGTGCGCTGCGAAAAAATGCCATCGCCATGATGGAGCAGCGCTATCGCAATATTGCAAAGTGCACTTCTTATCTTGTGGATGTGATGCCGGAAAAATGCACGGTGATGACGCAGTGTTTTGCCGATACCATCGTTGGTATGATGCTGCGGGAAGCAAAGGAAAGAGGCAAAACCGTAAAGCTGATCTGTCCCGAAACAAGGCCATTTCTGCAGGGGGCTCGTCTGACCGCCAGCGTTGCCGTACAGCAGGGATGCGACGTGACGGTGATCTGCGACAATATGCCGGGCGCGATCCTTTCCGGAGGGACGGTCGATCTGTTCACCTCTGCCGCAGACGTGATCTGTCATGACGGAACGGTGGTAAACAAGGTCGGTACCATGCAGATCGCAGCCATGGCAAAGCGTTTCGGAGTGCCGTATTATGTCACAGGCTCGCCTGACAGGACAAAGCAGAGCGCCGCCGACGTCACCATTGAATACCGCGACGGGGATGAAGTGCTCACCCATCTGGGAAGGCGCGCGGTGCTTCCCGGAGTGAAAGGGTTGTACCCTGCTTTTGACATTACTCTTCCGGAATATGTCACAGGAATCGTCACAGAAAAAGGTATTTTTTCTCCTGGCGATCTGAAAGCATACTTTGCTGAGGAAACAGAAGACTTCCCCAATTCCTGAAGAAAATATTCAATCTGTTTGCGGTTTTCTGCACAAGATGTTGCGTTTTTTGCCTTGATTTACAAGAAAAACTTCTTTACGACTTATTCACAATTTTTTTGCAAATCTATTGACTTTCTTCCGTATTTTCGGTATAATTTGTACGGTTTGTTAATGAGTTATCAAATTCAGCGGTTTGGTGCCTTGTTAAGAAATCAATAGGAGTGAAATTCTTATTTGAAGGAGTTGTGTCTATGTTCAAAAAATTCACAAACGGCTGCGTACGCGTAGTCAACCGCTGGCTGCCCGATCCCTTCCTGTTCGCTGTCATTCTGAGCATCGTGGTTTACATCGGTGCGATGATCGCCACCAAACAGGGTCCCATCACCATTCTGGCTTCTTGGGGCAACGCTTCCGGCTTCTGGAGTCTGCTCGCTTTCTCCATGCAGATGGCTCTGGTTCTGGTCCTCGGATCTGCCATGGCTTCTGCTAAGGTCTGTAAGAAGGCTCTGGGCGCTATCGCCTCTATGGCTCACAACAATATGCAGGCCATCGTCATCACCACCTTTGTCTCCGTGATCTGCTGCTGGCTGAACTGGGGCTTTGGTCTGATTGCCGGTACCCTGCTGGCAAAGGAAATCGCCCGCCGTGTCCGCACTGTGGACTATCCTCTGCTGATCGCCTCCGCTTATTCCGGATTTGTCGTCTGGCACGCCGGTCTGTCTGGCTCCATCCCCCTGGATCTGGTTGCCGGCAAGACCTTCGGTGACGTCACCTATCAGGCTGCTACCTCCCAGACCATCTTCCATCCGATGAACCTGATCATGTGCGCCATCATTCTGGTTGCCATGCCCTTCATCAACTACGCCATGCATCCCGACAAGACCCACACCATCACCGTGGATCCTTCCCTGCTGGAAGACGAGAAAGAGCGCACGTACACCGTGGACACCCCCGCTGAGAAGATGGAGCATTCCAAGATTCTGTGGGCGATCCTGGTCATCGCTGGCTTTGTTTACATCGTCTACTACTTCGTCAAGGGCGGTTCTCTCGGCCTGAACATCGTTAACTTCATCTTCCTGTTCCTGGGCATTCTGCTCCACGGCAACCTGCGGAAGTATGTGGACGCCATCGGTGATGCTGCCGGCGGCGCTGCCGGTGTTCTGCTGCAGTTCCCCTTCTATGCCGGTATCATGGGCATGATGGTCGCCACCAACGCCGACGGCGTTTCTCTGGCTTCCGTTATCTCCAACTTCTTTGTCAGCATTTCTTCCCGTGCGACCTTCCCGATGCTGTCCTTCCTGGCAGCCGGTATCGTCAACTTCTTCGTCCCCTCCGGCGGTGGCCAGTGGGCCGTTCAGGGTCCCATCATGATGCCTGCCGGACGTCTGCAGGGCGTCAGCGATGGTATGACCGCTATGGCCGTGGCTTGGGGCGATCAGTGGACCAACATGATCCAGCCCTTCTGGGCTCTGCCTGCTCTGGGTGTTGCCGGACTGTCTGCAAGAGACATCATGGGTTACCTCGTGATCGTTCTGCTGTTCACCGGTATCGTCGCCTGCGGCGGATTCCTGCTGTGGCCTCTGTTCTAAGCATTTGATTTCACTCTTAAAAGCGCCTCCGGATGTATTCCGGGGGCGCTTTTCCTGTCTCTTTCCCTATTGCGGAAACGGCAGATCTATGATATAGTAGAAGTACTATTGAAAACAAGGAGTTGGTTATTCCCTATGGAAGGTGACAGTTGGATATTATACGTCCTGCTGCTTGCCCTGATTCTTGGCGGTTGTTATTTTTCAGGAACGGAAATCGCCTATGCCTCATCCAATCGGATCCGTCTGAAAACACAAGCGGAAAACGGAAGCAAGAAAGCGAAAAACGCCATTTACATTCTCGATCATTTTGACAAGGCACTGACCACGCTGCTTATCGGCGACAACATCATGCACATCGGCACGTCGGCCTTGGCAACCATGCTTGCCACCCATCTGTGGGGCGAAAAATCGGTTTTTGCCACCACTATTGTGGTCACTGTGGTCGTATTCTTCTTCAGCGAAATGCTGCCGAAGAGCTTTGCACGGAGTCATGCCGATCAGGCATCCCTTTCCCTGTCGGGCTCTCTGCGGTTTTTCATGCGCATTCTCACGCCCATTGCATGGGTCTTTACCCAAATCTCCACTGCCTGCGCAAAGTTGTTCGGAACCAGTTCTGCGCCATCTCTCACCGAAGCAGAGCTGGAATACATGCTGGAGAGCGCAGAATCTTCCCCCGAGATTCAAGGGGAAAACGAAGGAAAGCTGATCTCGGCTGCTGTGGCCTTTGACCATGTTCATGCACGTCAGATCATGCAGCCTGTCGATCAGATGGAAGCACTGGAGCTGCACACGCCTGTAGCGGAGATCGCGGCATTTATTCAGTCCCATCACCATTCCCGAATTCCCTTTTTTAAAGAGGATCTGGATCACATCGTGGGTGTGCTGCATATCCGCGACTTTTTGCGGAGTTATCTGCGGCTGGGCAAGCAAACCCGTGTCCGCCCGCTGCTGCATCCCGTTTTGTTCGTTTCGCCGGAAGCGCCGATCGACGAGGTTCTGCGCCAGATGAACGGAAAAAAGATCCAGCTTGCAATCGTTTCGGAAAACGGATCATCGTTGGGCATGCTCACCGTTGAGGATATCCTGGAAGAGCTGGTCGGCGATATTCAGGATGAAGAGGACGAAGGGACGGTGAGCGTCCATGACTAACTGGATCCCCTATCTTGGAATCGTCGTTCTCATTGCCTTCTCCGCCTTCTTTTCCGGATCCGAAATCGCCTTTGCTTCGGTGAACACGCTGCGCCTGAAGAACAAAGCCGACCAAGGCGACAAAAATGCCCAAGTCGGCCACTATATCTGTCAGCAATATGAAAAGGCACTGTGCACCATTCTGATCGGAAACAATCTGGTAAACATCGCCGCATCCTCTGTTGCAACGGTCATTGCTCTGCAGATTTTCGGCGACGGGGGCACGATTTACGCCACGTTGATCATGACGGTACTCATCCTGATTTTTGGAGAGATCGTGCCAAAAATCCTTGCAAAAGAGCATTGTGACCTTTATGTAGAAAAGACCGCCTATCCCCTGCGCGGCCTGATGATCGTGACAAAGCCTCTGGTTATCGCCTTTACATGGCTTGTGGATCAAGTCTCCAAGCTGTGGGGCGGAACACCCGAGCCGGAGCCGATCACCGCGGACGAGCTTGTTACCATGATCGAAAGCGTGGAGGATGAGGGCGTCATCGACGAAGATCGGTCCGACCTGCTGCAAAGTGCCGTCGGCTTTGGCGAGACCACTGTGGAAGAGATTTTGACGCCTCGCGTGGATCTGATTTCTATCGATCTGAACGAGCCCCGAAGCGAAATCCGCAGGATTATGGACACCTCTCCCCATTCCCGTCTGCCGGTGTATGAGGAGGATCTGGATTCCATCAAGGGAATTCTGTATCTCAATCATGCGTATCGGATTCTTTCTCAAAACCCGGATGCTCCCATTTCCGAGATGCTGATGCCTGCCTTTTTCCTGCACAAGAGCACGCGTCTGCCGGTTGCCCTGCGGGAGCTGCGCTCCAGAAGCCTTCAAATGGCCATCGTACTGGACGACTTTGGCGGTACCTGCGGCGCAGTCACGATCGAAGATATTCTGGAACAGCTTGTGGGCGATATTTGGGATGAAAGCGACAAGGTGGAGCCCGAGTTTCAGATGATTGATGATGAACACATCCGCGTCAGCGGAAATCTCAGCCTGCATGAGCTGCTGTGGGAGCTGGATCTGGAACAATTTGAAGATGACTTTGACAGCACAACGGTGGGCGGTTGGATCACAGAGCTGTTGGGCGCTTTTCCCGAGGTGGGGCAACAGATCCCGTGGGAAAACCTACTTCTCACCGTAAAAGAAACGGACGAGCTTCGTGTAACGCTGGTAGAAGTATTGCTTCTCCCCCGCCCCGACGAGGAAGAAACAGAATAGCATATTGAATTGCATAACAAAAAAGATCGCCGTATTTACGGCGATCTTTTTTATGGAAAGAAGAAAACGTGACTTAGTCAACCATGCTCTTCAGGTTCACAGCAACCTCAAAGGGAGCAGCGGTAGCGGCGCGGATCTCTTCGATGGTGAACTCAGGATTGAACTCGGTCATCAGCAGGCCCTTCTCAGTGACCTCGAAAACGCACATCTCGGTGATGATCTTGTTGACGCAGTGAGAAGCGGTCAGGGGCAGACGGCACTTTTCCAGAATCTTGGGATTGCCCTTGGCGGTATGCTCCATGCAGACGATGCAGTTACGAGCACCGACGCACAGATCCATGGCGCCGCCCATGCCGGGCATCTTCTTGCCGGGGATGATCCAGTTGGCCAGGT
>CADBTM010000014.1 GCA_902797555.1 Oscillospiraceae bacterium | reverse complement strand
CGCGGGCGCCGGAACGCACGGAAACCAGCAGGGGGTTGACCTTGTCGCCGAACTTCTTGCCGGTGATCTTCTCCATCTTCTCGATGTATTCCATGATCTCGGCCTGAATCTCGGGGTTGATGGTGCGGCCGTCCTCATAATACTGAGTGCAGGCCTCGGTGCTGATGGTAAAGCCCTGAGGCACGGGCAGGCCGATGTTGGTCATCTCAGCCAGGTTCGCGCCCTTGCCGCCCAGAAGCTCACGCATCTTTGCGTTGCCTTCGGTGAACAGGTAAACGTACTTGTGCATAGCGTTTTTCTCCTTATGTCAAAATATTTTATGATATTACTTCATAATCTCAATTATTATAACAGACTCTTTCAAAAAAAACAGCCTTTTTTTGAAATTTTTCCTGTTTTTATCGAATTTTTTTCTTTTGCCCCGATTCTTTCCGGTTTTTCCTATAAATATTAGATGAATTTACTAAAATTAAATATAATAAATAATAAAGAAAATACTTCCTTTTTTCCCGGTTTCATGGTATAATAAATTGCTTCAATCTGTTTGTATGCAATCCGAGAAAAAGGGGAGCTTTTTTGTGACATATACACCTGAAAGACTGCTGGACGAGCTGATCCACCAGCTCCACGGCATTTACGACGAGGTTCTGGTGGATCCGTGGTTTTCCGACGCCATTCCGCTGGCGCTGCAGGACGGCGTTTTTGTGATTCAGGCCAGCTCGGACATGTTCCGGGATGTGCTTACCGAGCGGTATACCGACAACGTGACCGAGATCCTCACCCATCTTGTGGGCAAGCCCACCCGTCCGCTGTATGTTTTCGGCGCGGAGGCCGACTTCTGGCGTCTGCAAAGCGAGACCAGCGTATATGCGGGCTACACCTTCGAGCGCTTTATCGTGGGCAGCAGCAACAAGTTTGCCCACGCCGCCGCCCTTGCCGTGGCGCGGCAGCCCGCCCAGCTGTACAACCCTCTGTTCATCTACGGCGGCTCGGGACTGGGCAAGACCCATCTGCTCTTTGCCATCGCCGGCTATATCCGCAAGCAGAATCCCCGCACCAAGATCGTTTACATCAAGAGCGAGGAGTTTATGAACGAGCTGGTGGAGGCGCTGCAGATCGGCTTTACCGAGTTCCGGCAGAAATACCGCCAGGCCGACCTGCTGCTCATGGACGACGTGCAGTTCCTTTCCGGTAAGGTGCAGATGCAGGAGGAGTTTTTCAACACCTTTGAAACCCTGTTTCAGGCGGGAAAGCAGATCGTTCTCACCTCCGACCGTCCTCCCAAGGAGATCGCCACCCTGAGCGACCGTCTGCAGACCCGGTTTGAAAGCGGCCTGCTGGCCGACATCCAGTCTCCCGATCTGGAGACCCGCATGGCCATGGTCAAGGCCAAGGCCAGCCAGATGAACGTCAATCTGCCCCAGCCGGTGGTATCCTATGTGGCGGAAAACGTCACCAACAACGTGCGCGAGCTGGAAGGCGCCGTCAAAAAGATCGTCGCCCTCCACAACATCATGGACGCACCCATCGACCTGAACACCGCTCAAGCCGCCGTCAAGGACATCTTCAAGGAGCGTCCCGGCCTGCATCCCACCGCCGACCTCATTCTGCAGGAAACCTCGGTCTTTTTCTCCATTCCCAAGGAAAAGCTGGTGGGAAAGGATCGCTCCAAGGAAGTGGTGGTGGCGCGGCAGGTGGCCTCCCATCTCATGCGGCAGATGGCGGGGATGAGCCTGCCCGAGATCGGCAAGGTGCTGGGTCAGCATCACACCTCCGTCATGTACGGCATCGAAAAGCTCACCCAATCCATGACGGAAAACGAGGCCCTGCGGGATCAGGTCACCGATCTGATGAAAAACATCCAGAGCAAATAACCCGTTTCCACAATCCGATGTGGAAACCGCAAGAAAACCTGTCGAAAACTGTGACCCTGTGAAAAGTGGGGAAAACCCCGACCTTTTTCCACATCGGTCTCTGGACGGATTTTTCCTTTGCCCCCAACGGGTTTCCCGTTTTTCCACCGTTTCCACAGCGTATACTACTATGAATATAATAGAATTTTCTACCTATAGGAAAGAAAGGTGAACGTAAATGCTGCATTTTTTCTGTGAAAAAAGCATCCTTCAGGAAGCCGTCTCGGTCTGTTCTCACGCGGTGAGCAGCAAAGGCACCTCCGCCGTCATGGAGGGTCTGCTGATCCATGCCGCCCACCAGGTCACCATCAGCGGCTTCAACTACAAAACCTCCATCCAGAAGACCTTTGACGCCGACGTTCAGCAGCCCGGTCGGGTGGTGCTCAACGCCCGCATCCTGTCGGACATCGTCCGTCGTCTTCCCTCCGATCAGGTGGAGCTTTCGGTGGACGACCGTCTGATGGCCACCATTCAGGGCGGCGCATCCGTGTTCAACATCATCGCCTCCGATCCCGACGAGTTTCCCGAGATGCCGGTGGTGGACGAGACCGAGAGCTTTTCTCTGCCCGCCTCCCTGCTGAAGGAAATGATCTCCGGAACCAGTTTTGCCATCGGAGAAAGTGAAAACAAGCCCATCATCACCGGTTCGCTGATGGAGCTGAACAACCGCACCTTCCGCATGGTCAGCGTGGACGGCTATCGTCTGGCGGTCCGTCAGGAAGAGATTTCCGCAGGGGCTGAGGAAACCTTCTCCTTTGTGGTGCCCGGCGAGGCCCTCAAGGATCTGTACCGCATCCTTCCCGACGGGGAAGACAAGCTGTGCACCGTTTATCCTCAGAAAAAGCACGTCATGTTTTCCTTTGAGTCGGTGAGCATGACCACCCGTCTGCTGGAAGGCGAGTTTCTGAATTGGCGCTCGGCCATCCCCGCGGAACAGCCCATCAATCTGCGGGTCAACCGGGCGGAGCTGATTTCCGCCGTGGAGCGCGTCAGTCTGATCATCTCCGAACGGCTGAAAAATCCCGTCCGCTGCCTGTTTGACGGCAACTCTCTCAAGCTGTCGTGCATCACCGCGCTGGGCCGCAGCTATGACGAGATCGCCATTCCCGACTGCGGCACAAAGATAGAGATCGGCTTTAACAACCGCTATCTGCTGGACGCCCTCCGCGCCTGTCAGGACGAGGAGATCGTGCTCGGTCTGCGCAGCAGCCTTTCTTCCTTTACCATGCGCCCCGTGGAAGGGGACAGATATGTGTATCTGGTGCTTCCCGTGCGGCTGAAGGCGGGCGAATGATATGAAAGAAATCGACGTGCCCATCAAATCCGAACATATCAAGCTGGACAGTCTGCTGAAATATGCCGGACTGTGCATCACCGGCGGCGAGGCAAAGTCCTATATCGAGGAGGGCTATGTCTTCGTCAACGGGGAATCGTGCTCCATGCGGGGCAAAAAGATCCGTCCCGGCGACACCGTCGTTTTGGGCGAAAATACGCTGCACATCGTCAAGCAATGATTTTGCGATCGGTTGCGCTGCGGGATTTTCGCAGCTATGACGCAGCGGAGTTTTCCTTCAGCGAGGGGGTCAACATCGTCTGCGGCGACAACGGCCGGGGCAAAACCAACCTGCTGGAGGGCATCTGGCTAATGACCGGCGTGCGTTCGTGGCGCGCCTCCAAAAAAGGGGAGGCCGTCCGGTGGGAGCGGGAAAAGTCCATTCTGAAGGCCGATGTTTTTTCCGAAGGACGGGAAAAGCAGCTGACGCTGGAGCTGCCTGCCGCGGGCAGGAGCCAGGCGTGGGTGAACGGCATCAAAAAAAAGACCGCCGAGCTGAGCGACAGCCTGCGGTGCGTGCTCTTTTCCCCGGAGGATCTGATGCTCATCAAGGGGTCGGCCGCAGGGAGAAGGGACTTTCTCGACACTGCCATCGCCCAGATGCGTCCTCGCTATGGGGAGCTGTCCGGACGGTACGGCCGTCTGCTGGAGCAAAAATCCCGCCTGCTCAAGCAGCAGGATCCGCCCCCCTCCGCCGAGCTGATCGCCGCCTTTGACGCCCAGCTTGCCTCCATCGGCGCCGCGATGATCGGCTACCGCGCCCGGTTTTGCCGGGGTCTGGATGAGGAAAGCCGCAAGATCCACTCTGCCATTTCGGGCGGAAAGGAAGAGCTGCGCGCCGTCTATCAGACGGTAAAGACGGTCACCGATCCCTTTGCCCCGGCGGAGGAGATCGAGCATCAGCTTCTGGATCATCTGGAAAGCCACCGCACGGCCGAGCTGCAAAGCGGCGCCTGTCTGTCCGGACTGCACAAGGACGAGCTGTATCTGGAGGTCAACGGACGGGCGGCGCGGGCCTATGCCTCCCAGGGGCAGACCCGATCGGCGGCGCTGGCGCTCAAGTTTGCCCAGAGAGAGATGTATTTTCGGGACAGCGGAGAATATCCGGTGCTGCTGCTGGACGACGTGCTTTCCGAGCTGGACGCCCCGCGGCAGGCCTTTGTTTCCGGTCATGCCATGGGCGGACAGAGCATCATCACCTGCTGCGAGGAGCGCACCGAATTTTCGGGCGCAAGGCTGATCCGGCTGTAAGGAGAGACCATGTTTTTACATTTGGGACGGGACGTGGTGGTGCCCGAAAAGGATATCATCACCGTTTTTGATATGGATACTGCCACATGGAGCCGCCACACCCGCAACTATCTTGCCGCCGCCGAAAAGGCGGGCAAGGTGCTGGTCATCACGGAGGAGCTTCCCAAAAGCGCCGTGGTGTGCCGTGACGGCAAAGATTATGTGGTTTATATCTCTCAGATCAGCAGCAAAACGCTGCTCAAGCGTCTGGAGGAGGGCGTGGACGCCCTGTCCGACGTGGATCTGATGGAATAGATTTCCGGAAATGTTCCGGAGAAATTTCCGGGAAAACAGGATAAAATTGCGAGTATCATAGTTGCTTTTCGCCCTTTTCGGCGAAAATGGGAGGATTTATGCAAGAAGACGTTATCACCAAAGTGGATACCCAGTACGATGCTTCGGAAATTCAGGTGCTGGAGGGTCTGGAGGCAGTGAGAAAGCGGCCGGGCATGTATATCGGCTCTACCTCCACCTCCGGATTGCATCATCTGGTATATGAGATCGTGGACAATGCCATCGACGAGGCGCTGGCCGGGTACTGTACCGAAATCACCGTCACCATCAACGAGGGGGACACCATCACCGTCACCGACAACGGCCGCGGCATCCCGGTGGACATTCAGGCCCAGACCGGCAAGCCGGCGCTGGAGGTGGTCTATACCGTGCTGCACGCCGGCGGAAAGTTCGGCGGCGGAGGCTATAAGGTATCGGGCGGCCTCCACGGCGTGGGCGCCAGCGTGGTCAACGCCCTCAGCGAGTGGCTGTGGGTGCAGGTGCACCGGGACGGCAAGATCTATGAGATGAAGTTTGCCCGGGGTCACGTCACCGAGGAGATGCGTGTGGTGGGCACCACCGACCACACCGGCACCACCGTGTGCTTCAAGCCCGATCCGGAGATGTTCGAGGATCTGGTCTATTCCTACGACACCCTGCACACCCGCATGCGGGAGGAGGCCTTCCTCAACGCCGGACTGCGCATCACCATCAGCGACGAGCGTCTTTCCTCCGCCGAGCTGCCCGAGGGCGACCGGAGGGACAGCATGTGCTATCAGGGCGGCATCCGGGAGTTTGTCACATGGCTCAACCGGAACAAGACCCCTATCCACTCCGACGTGATCTACGTCTCCGGACAAAAGGACGACAGCATGGCGGAGATCGCCATGCAGTATAACGACGGCTATAACGAGCTCACCCTCTCCTTTGCCAACAACGTCCATACCCCCGAGGGCGGCATGCACGAGGAGGGCTTTCGCCGGGCGCTGACCACCGTGCTCAACAACTACGGCCACAAGACCAAAATGCTCAAGGATGAGGACAAGGTCTCGGGCGAGGACGTGCGGGAGGGTCTGACCTGCGTGATCTCGGTCAAGCTGACCGACGCCCAGTTTGAGGGTCAGACCAAGGCAAAGCTGGGCAACAGCGAGATCCGCACGCTGGTGAACAACATCATCTCCGACAAGCTGGACGCCTTCCTGGAGGAAAATCCCGCGGTAGGCAGGATGATCCTGGAAAAGGCGCTCATGGCCTCACGGGCAAGGGAAGCGGCCAAAAAGGCGAGGGAATCGGTCCGCCGCAAAACCGGGCTGGAATCCGGCCAGATGCCCGACAAGCTGCAGGACTGCAACGAGCGGGATCCGTCTTTGTGTGAGATCTATATCGTCGAGGGCGACAGCGCCGCCGGCTCGGCCGTCCAGGGACGGGACAGCCGCTTCCAGGCCATTCTTGCCATGTGGGGCAAGATGCTCAACGTGGAAAAGGCCCGCGCGGACAAGATCTATGGCAACGACAAGCTCTCTCCCCTCATCGTGGCGCTGGGCGCCGGCATCGGGGACGAGTTCAACATCGAAAAACTGCGCTATCACAAGATCATCATCATGGCCGATGCCGATGTGGACGGCGCTCATATCCGCACCCTGCTGCTCACCTTCTTCTTCCGCTATATGCGGCCGCTCATCGAAAACGGCTATGTCTATTCCGCCGTGCCGCCGCTGTATAAGCTGACCCGGGGCAAGACCCAGAGGGTGGCCTATTCCGACGAGCAGCGGGACAAAATTTCCGCCGAGATGCGGGGGGACAATCCCGCCGTCAAGGTGGATATCAGCCGGTTCAAGGGCTTGGGCGAGATGGATCCCCACGAGCTGTGGGAGACCACCATGGATCCCGAAAAGCGCTCTCTCCGCCGCATCACCATCGACGACGCGGTGGCCGCCGACCAGATCTTTACCGTCCTGATGGGCGAGGAAGTGGAGCCCCGCAAGGAATGGATCGAGAAAAACGCCCAGTACGCGGTGAATATTGATATATAATTTCTTTTTTCCACAGGGTAAAAGAAATTAAGGAGAAAAAATATGGCACACAACAGAGATTACAAACCGGAGGAGATCGCCTTTCCGAATCAGGTGATCACAGAATCGGAGCTGGTGGGGGAGACGCAGCGCTCCTATATCGAATACGCCATGAGCGTTATCGTGGGGCGCG
>CADBTM010000013.1 GCA_902797555.1 Oscillospiraceae bacterium | reverse complement strand
CTGGACGAGACCTATGACAAGCGCTTTCCCAACATGCTTTCGGGCGGCGAGCAGCAGCGTGTGGCCATTGCCCGGGCGCTGGCCTCCGACGCGAAGATCATCCTCGCGGACGAGCCCACCGGCAATCTGGACACCGAAAACAGCGATATCGTGTTTGATCTCCTCCAGCGTCTCGCCCACAAGGAGGGCTATTGCGTCATCGTGGTGACCCACGATCTGTCTCTGGCCGACCGGGCGGACGAGGTGCTGCGGCTGAAGGATGGAATGCTGGTAGACTGATTTTTCCGCACATACAAAAACTCCGAACAGGAAAATCACCTGTTCGGAGCTTTTTGTTTTCGTGCTTATTGTTCCGCCTCGATGAAATAGAGACGGGAGAAAAAGTCGGGGAAAAAGCGTACCCGCTCGTCATAGCCGGTGGCGGAAAACGCCTGCTTGAGCTTGACGCCGGCGTACATCAGTGCCCCGCCTGAGACGGTCACGTCCTCAGTCTCGCCGGGCTGACGCACCACTCGCGCCACCACGTCGTGAATCAGAGAATCCTGACGGATGTGGAAAGGTGCAATGGCGTTTACCAGTGTGCCGAAGCGCTTGATGTCCACGCTGCGCGCCACGTTGGAAAACCGATACCGCGTTTGCTCCTCCAGCCCCCGGGCATAAAAGAGATCGTTGGGAGAATTGGGGATCATCAGTGTCCGCAAAAGCAGTCCCACCGCCCGTTTTTTGTCCGGCGAAACGCAGCACCACTGCCGGTCGTTTCCGCCGCGCACCCGGTAAAACTGTCCCCATTGGAGCACCTCGCGCCAGCGCTTATAGGTCTCCACCTGCTCGGCCAGCTTTTTCCGTTTGCTCGGGGAAAGATCCCTCAGGTCGTACTCATAGCCCAGCAGGCCAAAGGCCGCCACGTTGAGGCGGGTGTCCAGCGGCGTGTCCCGCAGGGTCTGATGGTTGGGACAGGAGGAAACGTGCGCTGCGATGCAGCTTTGGGGATAGCCGTAGCTGTATCCCTCCTGAATATCGGCACGCGCCAGCGCGTCGGTATTGTCGCTCGCCCAGATCTGGGGAAAATAGCTGAGAATACCCAGATCAAAGCGGTTTCCTCCGGCGGCGCAGCCCTCAAACAGGATGTCCGGGAAGCGTGCCGTCAGCTCCCGCAGGATGCGATAGAGTCCCAGCACATACCGATGCCCGGTCTCCCCTTGCCGGTCTGCCGGCAGATAGGGGGAATACACATCCGAAAACGGGCGGTTTTCGTCCCATTTGACATAGGCGATGGGCGCAGAGGAAAAAACCTCGGTCATTTTTTCGATCACAAAGTTTTGTACCTCCGGGTTGGCCAGATCCAAAGCCCGCTGGTTCCGCCCTTCGGAATGGGGTTTGCCGGGGATGGTCATCGCCCAATCGGGATGGGCGCGGTAAAGATTGCTGTTTTCACTGACCATTTCCGGCTCGACCCAGATGCCGAAATCCATGCCGAGGGCGTTGATCTTTTGGCAGATGCCCATAAGCCCGCCGGGCAGCTTTTTCTTGTTGGGCTCCCAATCGCCCAGAGACCGCGTGTCATCCGACCGCTCGCCAAACCAGCCGTCGTCCATCACGAACAGCTCGATGCCGATATCGCGTCCGGCTTTTGCAAGGGAAACGAGGCCGCTTTCGGAGATGTTGAAATAGCAAGCCTCCCAACTGTTTAAGAGCACGGGACGGGTTTTATGCTTCCATCTCCCCCGTACAACGTGCTCCCGCACAAAAAAATGGAGATTGCGGCTCAGTCCGGAAAACCCATCGGGAGAAAAGCTGAGCACCGCCTCCGGCGATTGCAGGCTCTCCCCTGCCCCCAGATGCCAGCAAAAGCCCAGCGGCTGGATGCCCGAAACGATGCGGGTCTTTCCAAAAGCGCCGGCCTCGATGGCGGAATAATGGTTTCCGCTGTAGATCAGATGAAATCCCCAGCAGTCCCCCGCCGTCTCGGTGGCGGCGGCGTCGTGCACCATAAAGAAGGGATTGCAGCGGCTGGAGGAGGTGCCAGTGCGGGACTCTACCACATATTTGCCCATGGGCAGCGTCACCGTGCACTTGTTCATCTCCCGCGCCCACGCGCCGTGAAAGCTGGTGACCGCCAGCCCGCTGCGGGGCAGGTCCAGCTGGAGGGACATGAGACGCAGCACGTCCACCGCCTCCCCGCCGGTGTTTTTGAGGACAGAGGTGCGGCAGATGCAGTCGCAGTCCGCCCAGAGATAATAGTGGGTCTCCAGCGTCAGACCGTAATTGCGGTCCTTGTAGATGACGCACAGATGCTCGGCCTTGCCCGTTTCGCTGTACGAGCCGGGCAGCGGCACCTGAGCGGGCTGAGCGTCGTCGATGATAAAGCTTTCATAAACATAATCGGAGGTGCGTCCGCCGTCGCTGTGGACGATCTCCAGAAAAGGCTCCCGCAGGTCGCCCTTGCCCAGCGAGGAAAACTCCAGACACATGTCTTCCAGCGTGTATTCACCGTGCTCCTTGTCATAGGCGATGGTGTTGCCCGGGGCAAAGGCATGCTTTTCGGTGAGAGCATCCAGAGCCTGTTCGCCCTCCAGCGCTATGGCGCGGCCGCAATACAGCTGCTCCGGCTGACCGGTGGGCAGCATGCGAAACACATAGCTGATCCGTCCGGTCTCCAGAAGAAAGGCCGGACGGTCAGAACCGAACGTGCGGATCATTGGTTGTCCCCCGCGTGGAGCGCCTTGACCTCCTCAGAGATCTGCGCCATCTTTTCGTCGGTGAGGATATACTTCTTGCGGAACCACAGGATCGCCACAATGAGGACGACGATGGGAATGACCGTCATGGTCATGCGCAGGCCGACCTTGGCGCTTTGCTGGACGCCCAGCGACCAGTCGACCAGCTTGTCCGCCTCGGAAACCGCCTCGTTGGACAGCTTGTTGAGCTGCAGGCACATGGCGGCGACAAAGGCGGCCAGACCGGAGGCCAGCTTGACCACAAAGGTCTGCATGGAGAAGATCACGCTCTCGTCACGGCGGTTGTTTTTCAGCTCCCCGTAGTCCACGGTATTGGCAAGGAAAACGGTGGTGAGGATGTTCAGAAGTCCGCTGGCGGCAAAGATCAGAAATCCGGGGATAAAGAGGATAAAGACGTTGCTCATATTGGTGAAGGCCAGAACCAGAAGCACGGCATAGCCCAGCACCGCCATGGTGAGGCAGAGATAGAAGATCTTTGTATTGGACAGTTTGACCGCCTTGCGCAGGACGGGATAGGCCACCATCATGGAAAGGATCTGCATGGCGCCGCCGAAGATGTTGAACAGGGTGTAGCTGCCGAACCAGCCGGTGCCGCCAAAGTCATATTTGAAGAAATACAGCACCAGGTTTGACGTAATGTAGATCGCAGAGTTGATGAGAACGATGGCGATGACGATGGCCATAGCCTGATCGTTTTGCACCAATGCCTTGAACATCTGCTTGACCGAGACGGTCTCCATCTCGGCGGTGGAGCGCTCCTTGACGTTGATGCAGGTGAGAACGGTAAAGACCACAAAGAGTACCGCCACGATAAGGGAGAACCACTTGAAGCCCAGAATCTCGATCTCCCGCGCATTCCCGCCGCCCATGGCGTTGCCCAGATACTGGACGGCCATAACGGTGACCACCGTGATGATGGCGCTGCCCACGCCGGCGCAGGAACGGGCAAGGGTGGTGAGATCCTCACGCTCCTTGCCGCCCTCGGTAAAGGCGGGAATCATAGACCAATAGGGAATATCCATCATGGTGTAGGTAACGCCCCAGAGGATATAGGTGACAGCGGCGTAGGCAGTCAGTCCGGCGGCATCCATTGCGGGAGGCGCGGAGAACATGAGGAACAGCACGACAGCATTGGTCAGCGTGCCGATGAGCAGCCACGGGCGGAACTTGCCCCAGCGGGTCTTGGTTTTTGCCACGATGACGCCCATGATGGGATCGTTGAAGGCATCAAAGATGCGGGCGGCCAGCAGGATCACGCCCATCGCCCATGCGCTGACCCCCATGATATCCTGGAAATAATAGAGGACATAGCTCGCGGAAAGCATGTAGACCATGTCCTTTCCCACGGCTCCAAGGCCATAGGAGATCTT
>CADBTM010000012.1 GCA_902797555.1 Oscillospiraceae bacterium | reverse complement strand
TTCAAAAACGGCAGCTTGCTTTCCTCCAGCGCCTCGAGAATGCCGTTTTTCACCCCGGATTTGATGATGAAGTAGAGAGCGAAAAAGGCCACCGCCGCCCCCAGAAGACCCATCATCAGATTGTCGCTGTTCCCGCCGGATTGGGGCTTGCAGTTCCCGTCGGGCACAGGCTCGAACCCGCCGCAGCCGCCCATCAGCCCACCTCCGTCCCGCCGCGCACGCGCTCGGCCATGGCGGCGTAGGCAGCCTCCAGCCCTTCGGGGTCCAGATGGGGACGGTAGAGCGCCTCGATCCTGTCGTGAAAGGCGTGGGCAGCCGCAAGCCGGGCGGTGATGTCGTCCAGCAGGGCGTCCTCCGTCCTGCGCAGCAGCCGCAGCCGCCCCCGCAGAGGCTGGGCGGGAGAAGGCTCGAGCCGCAGCACCCTTGCAGGCAGCTGAGGCAGCGCCCGCCGTCCGTCATCGGTGAGAACGGCCAGCTCCCGTCCGGGGATCAGCAGATGGGCGATCCGGTGGGGCTCCAGCGGATCCATGCAGGAATATACCGTCTCGCCGCCCGCCGAAAAGCCGTCCCGCAGGCGGATCAGCAGCGCCTGCCCCAGACCGGCGCTGTCCCGCAGCACCACTGCGCGGCAGGCGCAGGCCTCCGCCGTTTCCCCGAGAAAGAGCGCGCCCTTGGGGGTAAAACCGTCGAGAAAGCGCAGCCGCACCTGTCCCTGCCTCGTCCCCGCCCGGGCGAGGCCTTCTTTTTTGAGCAGCAGATCGGCTTTTTTCTCCCAGCGGGCAGTGTCCCACAGGGGAGAGAGAAGCGCCCGGCGCTCTTCCCGCAGGGCGCGCAGCGCGGACAGGAGGCGGTAGGCCGAGGCGTATTCCTCGCTGGAGGCCGCCTTGTACGCCCACAGCGCCTCCCGCTTTTTCGCCAGCCCCGCGGGGTCGCGAAAGGCGGGAAGGGGGAGATAGTCCCCGTCCGCTCCGGGAAAGGCGGGGTCGACGACGTGGGGCGCCGTGCCGTCAAGAATGGCCGCTCCGGGCAGCAGCGCCCCGTCCAGCGAATCGGGGTCGGAGGAGCACAGGATCTGTTCCTCCGCGCCGCCCAGCGCCTCTGCCAGACGGCGGATGGAGGTGGATTTGCCGCAGCCGGGGCCGCCCTTTACGGCATAGATCCTGCGCCCCTCCTCCCGGGAAAGGGCGGGGTAGAGGGAGAAAAACCCCTCGCCGGAGTTGGCGCCGAGAAAAAAGGTAAGAGCCATTTCGCATGTTCCTTTCTGTTCTGTTTTGCACCAGTCTATGGCAAAAACCGGGCGCCGGTGAAGACAGATTGCTCGGTTTTCTCCCGTTTTCTCCGGAAAATTCGGAAAAGACGCTTCTTGCGCCCGGTGTGTCCCTGTGCTACAATGAATAGGCATGACAAACAAGAGGAGGGATCGGGTTGAACAAGGATCTGACGGTGGGCGAGCCCGGGGCGGTGCTGCGCCGGTTTTGCCTGCCCCTGCTGGGCAGCGTGCTGTTTCAGCAGCTCTACAACGTGGCCGACAGATTTGTGGCCGGCAAGTTCATCGGGGAGGACGCCCTCGCCGCCGTGGGAAACAGCTATGAGATCACGCTGATCTTTCTGGCATTTGCCTTTGGCTGCAACGTGGGCTGCTCGGTGACGGTGGCGCAGTTTTTCGGCGGAAAGCGCCTGAGCGAGATGAAAAGCGCCGTCTCCACCGCCATGATCGCCACCGGCGCGCTGTGCGTGGTGCTGATGGCGGCGGGACTGGCGACGGCGGGCGGGCTGCTGACCCTCATCCGCACACCGGAAAACATCTTTGCCGACTCCCGGCTCTATCTGAACATCTATCTGTACGGCCTGCCCTTTTTGTTCTTTTACAACGTGTCCACCGGAATCTTTTCCGCGCTGGGCGATTCCCGCACCCCCTTCCTCTTTCTGGCGGCGTCGTCTACCGCCAACATCGCTGTGGATATCCTGTTCGTCACCGCCTTTCACATGGGCGTGTCCGGTGTGGCGTGGGCGACCTTTCTCTGTCAGGGAGTCAGCTGCCTGCTGGCAGTGACGGTGGTGTTCCGCAGACTGAAGACCATTCCCACAGAGGACAAATACCCGGCCTTTTCCGCCCATCTTCTGGGGCGGATCGCGCAGATCGCCATCCCCAGCACCCTGCAGCAAAGCTTTATCTCGGTGGGGAATATCCTCATCCAGAGCATGATCAACGGCTTTGGCTCGGCCACCGTCGCCGGCTATGCCGCCGCCATCAAGCTGAACAATCTGGTGGTCACCTCCTTTACCACCCTGGGCAACGGCATCTCCAACTACACCGCGCAAAATCTGGGCGCCGCCCGCCCGGATCGCATCCGACAGGGCTTTGCCGCCGGGCTGAAGATGATGTGGCTTTTGTGCGTGCCCATGTCGCTCCTCTATTTCTTTGCAGGCAGACCGCTGGTGGGCCTGTTTATGAACGGAGGGGGCGGGGACGCCATGGCGGTGGGCGTGCTCTTTCTGCGCATCGTCGCCCCGGCCTATTTCGTCATGACGGCCAAGCTGTGCGCCGACGGCGTGCTGCGGGGCGCGGGAGCAATGGGCAAGTTTATGACGGCAACCTTTTGCGATCTGATCCTGCGGGTGGTGCTGGCAGCCGTCTTTTCCCGGGCGTTCGGCTCTTCCACGGGCATCTGGGCGGCGTGGCCCTTTGGCTGGACGGCGGGCGGCGTGCTTTCGCTGATCTTTTACTTCACCGGCCCGTGGAGAAAGCCGCGGGAAACACGTTGACAAACGCCCCGCTTTTGGGTAAAGTAAAGGCAGAATCATCGGCAAGGAGGAAGAAACTATGAGCAACGAAATCAAAGGCAAGATCGAAATGGCCAATGGCGCCGTTATGGCGTTCGAGCTCTATCCCGATATCGCGCCCAAGTCGGTGGCCAACTTCGTCAAGCTGGCGGAGAGCGGCTTTTACGATGGGCTGACCTTCCACCGCATCGTCCCCGGCTTTGTCATTCAGGGCGGCGATCCCCAGGGCACCGGCGTGGGCGGCCCCGGCTGGACGATCCCCGGCGAGTTTGCGTCCAACGGTTTCCGCAACGATCTGAAGCACGAGCGGGGCGTTTTGTCGTGGGCACGCACTCCCGATCCCAATTCGGCGGGAAGCCAGTTTTTCATCATGGTGGATGCCGCGCCCTATCTGGACGGCGAGTACGCCGCCTTCGGGCGGGTCACCGAGGGACTGGAAGTCATCGACGAGATCGTGGCCGGCAAGCACGGCGCCAAGCCCGTGATGAAAAAGGTCCGCATCAAAAAGAATAAGTAAACTCCGAAAACAGAGCCTCCGAAACGGGGCTCTGTTTTTTTGAGACGCGCTCCCGTAAAGCCGTCCCCCGCGGGAAACCTTCCCCTTTGGGTAGCGAAGCGGCGCCCCGGGAGTGAATGACATGCCGGTGGCATGTCAGAGCCGGGGCGTGACCGAGCCGCA
>CADBTM010000011.1 GCA_902797555.1 Oscillospiraceae bacterium | reverse complement strand
TTGACCGTGTTGTAGTTTCTCTGCTTGCATTCCGTACACGCTAACGTGACTTTCACGCGCATTTTTCGGCACCTCCTTTAAATTTGGCCTTTTGTCTCCAAAACGCCTTTTGCCTCCCTGAACAGGCATAAAAAAAAGACCTGACAGGTAAAGTTAGAATACCATATCCAACCTTTGCCGTCAAGTGTTTTCTATCGAATTTCCAAAGAAAATTGGAATTTTTTTCGCTTTTTCCGGCTTTTCACAGGGGGTTTCCTCTGCTATAATAAAAAGCAGCATCATTTTATCACACCCTGCGCAAAATGGCAAGAGAAAAAACGGGAGGACAGCCTATGGCACAACGGGAATATCCGCTCCCCCTGCGGGACGAGCGCGCGGCGAAATGGAGCTTTGGGCGGACGCTGCTGGTGTGCGGCAGCCGGGACTGCACCGGCGCGGCACTCATGGCCTGCGGCGCGGCGCTGCGGTCGGGGGCGGGGCTGGTTCAGCTGGCCTCGGTGGAGAAGGGGATCGACGCGGCGCGGACGGCATGGCCGGAGGCGCTGCTGCTCACCCTGCCCGAAAACGACGGGGGAAAGATCTCCCACCATGCCGCGGCGGCCATCCTGCGGGAGAGCCGCCACGCCGACAGCATCCTCTTCGGCTGCGGCGTGGGACGGAGCGACGACGGCCTGTCCCTGCTGCGCACTTTGCTGGAGCAGTGGACAGGCGCGCTGGTGCTCGACGCCGACGGGCTCAATCTGCTGGCCGAGGGCGGCGCGGAGCGCCTGCTGACTTCGTCGGAGGCAAAACGCATCCTGACGCCCCATGTGCGGGAGTTTTCCCGGCTGACCGGCCGTTCCGCAGAAGAGATCGGGGACGAGCCCCGGGGCGTGGCCGAGGACTTTGCCCGGGCGTGGGGCGCCGTCATCGTCCTCAAGGGGGCGGAGACCGTCGTCACCGACGGGACGCACACCTTCACCCAATCCCTGCCCAACAGCGGCATGGCCAAGGGCGGCTCGGGGGACGTGCTGGCCGGACTGTGCGCCGGACTGAGCGCCCAGCTGCCCGACGAGCCCTTCCGGGCGGCGGTGCTGGCCGCCCAGGTCCACGGGGAGGCGGGCTTGCTTGCCCGGCGGGAAAAGGGCGCCCGGGGCATGCTGCCCCGGGATGTGATCGAGCGCATCCCGCAGGCGTTTCTCGGGCTGGAGGGCTGAGTTTTTCCGCAGAATTCGCAAAAAAGAATTGTTTCTTATAGGAAACCGTGCTATAATAACATCAACATTTTAAAACAGAAAAGGGGTAATGCAAATGTTTGATTCTCTTCCCGCGCTGACCGGTACGTTTCTGATGAATGTTCTGGCCACCGTCGTCATCTTTATCGTTGGCTGGATCGTCGTCAAGGCGCTGTGCAACCTGTTTTCCAAGGTGCTGGGCAAGAGTGAAAAGCTGGATCCCACCGTTTCTCACCTGCTGGTCACCGTGCTCAAGTTCATCCTGCTGTTCGTCCTGCTGACCACCTGCGCCGGACGTCTGGGCATCCCCACCACCTCGCTGGTCACCGTGCTGGGCACGGTCGGCCTGGCCTTCTCCCTGGCGCTGCAGAACAGCCTGGGCAATCTGGCCGGCGGCATCTTCATCCTGGTCACCAAGCCCTTTAAGGCGGGCGATTACATCTCCGCCGCAGGCAACGAGGGCATCGTGCAGAAGGTCGGTCTGGTGCACACCCTGCTCCACACCGTGGACAACCGCGCCGTCTACATTCCCAACAGCTCTGTGATGGGCGGCAACGTGGTCAACTTCTCCCAGACCACCCGTCTGGTGGATCTGGATATCCCCGTTCCCTACGACTGCGATCTGGAAAAGGCCAAGACCGTCATCGAGGACGTGGCCAAGGCCGATCCCATGGTGATCTCCGATCCCTTTGTCCGCGTGTGGGAGCTGACCCCCTCCATGATCATCAAGATCCGCGCCGAGGTCAAGGGCGGCGACTATTGGGAGGCGCGTTCCGCTCTGGTGGAGCACATCAAGGTCGCTCTCGACAAGAACGGCATGTCCGTGCCCTTCTCCCGCGTCAACGTCCAGCTGCTGGACAAGAAAAACTGATCGTATTGTACTGATGTGCCGCCGCGGGAGGGTTCCTTTCGCGGCGGCAATTTATCCAAAGGAGGAAACATCCGCATGCAGTATTTTCCCGTAAAAGACATGAATGAGGCTGCCCGCGATCCCCAGGAGTTTATCCGGTGGAGCCAGCAGCAATACGCCGCAAAGATCGAGGCGGCGGCAAAGACCATTCTGGAAAACGCCGAAAACGGCAAGCCGCTGGTGCTTTTGTCCGGCCCCTCGGGCAGCGGCAAGACCACCACGGCACAGCGCATCGAGGCGTGGCTGGACAGCCACGGCCACGAGAGCCACACCCTCTCCATGGACAACTATTACTTCCGCCGGGAGGACGGCGTGATGCCCGTGGACGAGGAGGGACAGCCTGACTATGAATCCCCCGATCTGGTGGATATGCCCCTGCTGCGTCAGCATCTGGAGATGATGGCCGAGGGCAAGCCGGTGGAAATGCCCACCTTTGACTTTGCTGCCCAAAAGCGCTCGAACGTCACCATCCCCGTCCACCGCAAGCCGGGCGAGATCGTCATCATGGAGGGCATCCACGCCCTCAATCCCCAGGTGCTGGGCAAGGAGAAGGACATCTCCACCGGCATCTATATCAGCGTCCGCACCCGGGTCATCGAGGAGCACGGCTTTGTCCTCCATCCCTCCAAGATCCGCCTTGCCCGCCGGATGCTGCGGGATTTCCGCCATCGGGGACGGGACTATGCCGCCACCGTGGGCAATCTGCGCTCGGTGAGCCGGGGCGAGCGGATGTATATCACCCCCTATAAGCACACCGCCGAGATCCAGTTCGACACCTTCATCCCCTACGAGCTGCCTGTCTATCGCAACGAGGTGCTGTTCTATCTCAATCAGGTGGACACCAAATATCTGGAGGATCTGGACGTGATGGAGCTGGCGCCCTTCCTGCGGGAGATCGAGCCCATCCCCCGGGATCTGGTGCCCTCCGATTCGCTCATTCAGGAATTCATGGGAGACGACTGAACATGAAATACGCTGCTTTGCAGACCGAGGGACGCAACCCCCGGTCTGCCCATCTGGACCGGATGTCCACGCTGGAGATGCTTTCCTGCATCAACGGGGAGGATGTCCGCGCCGTTCAGGCGGTGCAGGCCGTGCTTCCCTCCATTGCCCCGGTGGTCGACCGCATCGCCGAGGGCATGCAGCGGGGCGGACGGCTGATCTATACCGGCTGCGGCACCTCGGGACGTCTGGGCGTGCTGGACGCCTCCGAATGCCCGCCCACCTATGGGGTGGAGCCCGGCCTGGTGATCGGCGTCATCGCCGGGGGAGACTATGCCCTGCGCAACGCCGTGGAGGGCGCCGAGGACAGCCGTGAGGCCGGGCGCGCCGCTATGGAAGGGCTGAACCTCACCCCCGCCGACGTGGTGGTGGGACTGTCGGCCGCGGGAGGAGCCGCCTTTGTGCTGGGCACGGTGGACTATGCCCGGGAAAAGGGCTGCGCCACCGTGGCGGTCACCTGCAACCCGGACACCCCCCTTCAGGCGGCCTGCGACTATGCCATCGTCCCCCTCACCGGGCCGGAGGTGGTCACCGGCTCCACCCGGATGAAGGCGGGCACCGCCCAAAAGCTGATTCTGAACATGCTGTCCACCTGCGCCATGGTGCGCACCGGCAAGGTGCGGGACAACCTGATGATCAACGTCCGTCCCACCAACCAAAAGCTGCGGGATCGGGCGCGGCGCATCCTCATCCAGCTCACCGACTGCACCGAGGAGGCCGCCGCCGACGCCCTGCAGCGGGCAGGCTGGGACGTGGCCGCCGCGCTGGAGCTGCTGGAGGGCAGGGAGGCATGAAGCTCATCGGAATCGACAGCGGCGGCACCTCCTGCCGCCTGCTTTTGTGCGACGGGGAGGGCAACGCCCTTTCCGCCTGCAGGGTAAAGGGGCACAACCCCAATATGGACGGCTTTGACGCCGTGGAGGAGAGCTTTCGCACCGGGCTCGACCTGCTGCTGCGGGAGCATGGCGGCCGGGAGGCCGCCGTTGACGCGCTTCACGGCGGGATCTCCGGAGGCGAGGGCGGCAACAAGGAAAAACTGATCGCCATCCTGCGCGGGCTTTTGCCCCATTGTCCCTCGGTCACCGTCAGCAACGACGCCCTCATCGGCCTTGCCGCCGGTCTGGGCCGTCGGGACGGCGGCGTGCTCATCGCCGGAACGGGCACCATCGGCTTTGTCCGCATGGGAAAGACGCTCTGCCGCTTTGGCGGCTGGGGCTATCTGGTGGACGAGGGCGGCTCGGGCTGGCACATCGGCCGGGACGGGCTGCGCGCCGCCATGGCCGGGCTGGACGAGGGACTTCCCGCCACCGCCCTCACCGCGCTGTATGAGGCCCGGCTGGGGCAGAGCATGTCCGCCGCCATCCCCGCCCTCTATCGGGGCGAAATCCGTCTGCCCGAATGCGCGCCGCTGGTCTTTCAGGCGGCCGAAGGGGGCGACCGGGCGGCGCAGGCCGTGCTGGAGCACAACGCCCGCTGTCTGAAAAAAACGCTGGACGCCATGTCCGCCCGCTTTGGCGCGCCCCTGCCGGTGGTGCTGGTGGGCGGCCTGCTGGAGCGGGACAGCATCTATCTCCGCACGCTGGAGACCCTGTGCAAGGACGCGCCCATCACCTTTGTCCACGCCCACCGTCCGCCCCAGTACGGCGCCGTCGTGCTGGCGGCACAGGAGGCCGGACTGCCGGAGGATCCCGGCTTTGCAGCCCGTTTTGATCGCACCTATCCCAAATTGGAGGAACGGCTATGAAAAACAAACGGTTTCTTTTTTTGGCGCTGACCCTGACCCTGTGCCTGCTGTGTGCCTGCGGAAAGGGGCAGACCCAGCCCACCACGCCGGTGCAGCCCGACGTGCCCCAGTCGGCGGCGCCCACCGTCATCCCCGACGTGCCCCCGTCCGCACCCGCTTCCGTCGAGCCCACCCCCGCATCGCCTCAGCCCATCGACTATTCCATCGGGCTTGTGGCGGGCTCCATTCCCGCCGAGGACGGCACCGTTCTGCTGACCTACAATCTGGAATACCCGGTGTTTGACGGGCTGAACGAGGTCAACGCCTATTACGAGACCAAGGTGGACCGCATGATGGCGGAGTGCGAAACCGCCGCCGACGACGCTTCCGAATGGCGGGACAACGTCACCGCCGTCAACGGCGAGTTCGAGGCCTTTTCCAAGGAGCTGATGTTTGACGTCGTCCGCAACGACGGCACCGTGCTCAGCGTGCAGGAGTCCGCCTACGAGATGGTGGGCGGCCCCCATCCCAACACCGTCTTCAGCGCCACCACCTTCCTCACCGAGAGCGAGGGGCGGCTTTTGCTGGGCGATCTGTTTACTGTTTCCGAGAGCGAGTATCTCCCCCGTCTGCTGGACGCCGTCCGGACACAGATGGACGCGCTGGAGCAGCAGGAGGGCACCCTCTATTACGATACCGCCCGGGACGATCTGGCCCAGATCTTCAACACCGAAAACTTTATGCTGGGGGAGGACACGCTGACCCTGTTCTTCAACACCTATGACATCGCGCCCCACGCGGTGGGACCCCAGTTTTTCGATATTCCCTTTGCCGATCTGGCCGACATCCTGCAGGATTGGCTGACCGCATGAGCCTGCAAAAGAACCAGACCGCCGTCCTCACTGTGGACGGCTATACCGCCGAGGGCCTGGGCGTGGGACGGACGGAGGAGGGCGAGGCCGTTTTCCTCCCCGGCGCCATCGCCGGGGAAGAGGTAGAGGCGCGCATCGTCAAGGCCAAAAAGACCTATGCCTACGGCAGACTGGAGCGCATTGTGCGCCCGTCGCCCCGGCGGGTCGAGCCCGACTGTCCCTATTTTCCCAAATGCGGCGGATGCGATTTCCGCCATATGACCTATGAAGAAGAGCTGCGCCTCAAGGCCAGGCGGGTGCAGGACGCCTTTGTGCGCATCGGCGGCTTTGCCGTCGGGCAGCCCGAGATCGTCCCCAGCCCCGTTGTGGAGCGCTATCGCAACAAGGCGGTCTTTCCCGTGGGGGAAGACGAGGGCAGACCTGTTTTTGGCCTGTACCGCAGCCGCAGCCATCAGCTTGTCCCCATCGAGACCTGCCGCATCCAGTCGGCGGAGGCGGCGGCACTGGCAAAGGCCGTCTGCCGCTGGGCGGAGGAGACGGGGGTGCGCCCCTATGACGAGGGGTCCGGAAGGGGGCTGCTGCGCCATATCGCCGTCCGTCAGGGCGAGGGCGGGGTGCAGCTGACGCTGGTGGTCACCGTTGACGCGCTCCCCGACGAGCCCCGTCTGGTCGCCCTCTGCCGGGAGGCGGCGCCCGCCCTGTGCGGCATCGTGATCAACACAAACGACGCCCCGGGGAACAGGATCCTCGGCGACGCCTGCCGCACCCTTTGGGGCGAAGGACGCCTGACCGACACGCTGGCGGGACACACCTTCCGCCTGTCGCCCCTGTCCTTTTATCAGGTGAATCACGCCCAGACCGAGCAGCTTTACGCCTATGCCGCCTCTCTGGCTGCCGGCGACGGTCAGACCGACGCCCTCGACCTCTATTGCGGCGTGGGCACCATCACGCTGACGCTGGCCGACCGGTGCAGGAGCGTGGTGGGGGTGGAGATCGTCCCCGCCGCCGTGGACGATGCCCGGGAAAACGCGCTGCGCAGCGGCGTGGGCAACGTCCGGTTTTTCTGTGCCGACGCGGGCAAGGCGGCGCGGACGCTGGCAGACGAGGGCTTTCGCCCCCAGGTGATCGTGGTCGATCCGCCCCGAAAGGGTCTGGACGACACCGCCATCCGCGCCATCTGCGATCTCGGCCCCGAAAGAGTGGTCTATGTTTCCTGCGACTGCGCCTCTCAGGCCCGGGACGTAAAACGCCTGTACGAGCTGGGCGGCTATGCCCTCCACAGCATCAAGGCCTTTGACATGTTCCCCCGAACGGCAAATGTGGAGACGGTGGTATTGATGACGAGTAACAAATAAACAAGAAGAACGGCATCGTCAACAAGGTATCCGTGGAGATGCTTGAGAAGCTGGGATATGATATTCAGGTCACGTATGTGAAGAAGGAAACAAACTGACAAAGCGGGGTTTTGGGGTGAGAATATGAAACAAAGTCAAGAAGCAATCTTTTCAAAAATAGATATTGAAACGTGGGAAAGAAAGGAATACTTTCTCCACTACTACAATGATGTTCGCTGTACTTATAGCATTACTGTCAATGTGGATATAACGGAAATATACAACCGAGTGAAAGACCAGAGCCTCAGACTGTACCCGATATTGATATGGTGGATAGCAACCACCGTCAATCATTTTGAGTTTTTGCGTTTCAATCACGACGAGAATGGTAATATCGGATACTATGACGAAATCAACCCGTCTTTCACCTTTATGCCGCCTAATAGCGAAAAATTTTATGTATTGTGGTGCAAATATGACCGAAGCTTTAAGGCATTTTATGATCGCTGTGTTGAAGTTATGGATACTTGTGACACAAGCAAAATGTTCCCGATGTCCGATATGCCAGGGAATTGTTTTGATATATCCTCTGTTCCGTGGATAGAATTTACATCTTTTAATCTTAATGTATTCTCGACAGGTACACACTTACCGCCCATATTTACCACAGGCAAATTGATTAAGGAAAACGGCAGAGTTAAACTACCGTTTTCACTGCAAATCCATCATGCAGTATGCGATGGTTACCACGCAGGACAATTCTTTACTTGCTTACAAAACCTTGCGGATAAAGCAAGCGATTGGATGAAGCATTGAAATAGTCAAATTCCTGTTTTACGAAATGATTTCGTCTCGATCTTATTATCAAAGCTGCCCACTCGACCGCTTCAGAAAGCGGGAACTGCTCAACGAGGGAGGACGAGCGATCAGCGTGAATAGACGCCGTTTTATTCACCCTATTGTCCCAAGGCATGTGGAGACGGTATGCTGCTTGTACCACCAAAAGTCAACGGACTATTTCACAGTAGACGATTCGTCGATGCGTATCTTGTGCCCGGAAAAGAACATTTTATCCATCATGTAATCCATCTGGTGCACGACCTTGGCAAAAAGATCATCGTCGAGGGCGTGGAAACACAGGAGCAGGCAATAAAACG
>CADBTM010000010.1 GCA_902797555.1 Oscillospiraceae bacterium | reverse complement strand
CTCAGATCAATCCCAGCTTGTGCTTCCAATTGAGGACGCGGAGGACGGCCTGATCCAGCCGCTCCTGAGGGAGCTGGCCGTTTTCGGCAGCGCGGAGGACGGCGGGAAGCTGCACCTCCCACTGGCTGGCGCACAGCAGATCGTTGCCCGCAAGGACAGCCTGCACGGCGGCCTCGCCCGCGTCCCAATACTGGCTGACGGCGTCCATCTTCAGATCGTCGGTGATCACCACCCCGTCAAACTTCATCTCCGCCCGCAAAAAGTCGTGCATTCTGGGGGACAGGGACGCAGGGTTGCGGGGATCGAGACAGACGATGATATTGTGGGACATCATGATCGCGCCGCAGCCCGCCTCGATGCCGGCGGCAAAGGGCACCAGATCCTTTTCCCGGAATTCCTTGAGGCTGCGACCGTCCCGGGACATGCCCACATGGGTGTCGGCGTTGCCGCCATAGCCGGGAAAATGCTTGAGCACGGTGCCCACGCCCCGGCTCTCCGACAGGGTGACCACCCGTTTGACAAAGGACGAGGCCAGCTTGGGGTCGCCGGAGACAGCGCGCTGATAGATGAAATGCTCGGGATCGTCGGACAGGTCGCACACCGGCGCCAGATTGACGTTGACGCCCACGCTTTTCAGCAGAGCGCACTTTTCCTCGGCGTCGGCCTCCACCGCCTCCCATTTCCCGGCGGCATACAGCTCCCGGGGGGAGGGGAACTTGCTCTCCCGCAGGGCGGGCTGACGGCTTACCCGGCAGACCGTTCCGCCCTCCTCGTCGGCAGAGACCACCATGGGGATGAGGGACGCCTCCTGCATGGCCTGCACCCGCTCCAGACACTGCTGCGCGGTGCGGTTTTCAAAGTCCACCGAAAAAAGCACCAGTCCGGCGGGCTGGAAGCAGGCCACCGCCTCGGTCTCATTCTCCTGGGGGCAGCGGATCAGGAAAAGCTGACCCACCTTTTGCGCCAGAGACATGGATGCCAAAAGCTGTTTCATGGTTATTCCTCCCGTTTGAACAGCAGCTTGAGGTCGCTGTCCTCCGTGCGGATGCGCACGTCGCGTCCCTCAAGGAAAAGCTCCACCGTGTTGGGGCTGAGCACGTCGGGGGCGCCGGCATAGCCGGTGATGCTCCCGTCGGCCTCCTGCTGGAGCCACGCGGCAAAGTCGCCGTAGACCAGACGCAGACGGCCGTTTTCCTCCTGCCGGATCTCCAGCTCCTCATAGGCGGGATGGCGATAGGTGCCCGCCAGATCGGGATGGGTTTGGGCGGTGACCGGCTTGCCAAAGCCCTTGGCCTCCAGCTTTGCCCGTCTCTCGTCCCGGTCGCGCAGCCACGGATCGATCATATAGTCATAGCTGTCCTCCGGCTTGCCGTAGAGCAGCGTATCCAGCACGATGGCCCGGGCCACCATATGGGCGGGGGTGCCGCCGGTGTTGAAGCTGAGGGCATAGCCGCAGTCCTGACCGGGCACAAAGCCCACCTGGGTCAAAAAGCCCGACAGTCCTCCGGAGTGGAAGATCACGTTGTTGCCCTTATAGTCGGCGTTGATCCACGCCTGACTGTAGCTGGAGTTTTTCAGCCAGTAGCAGTCCTCCTCGGGGGCGGAGATCACCGGCGCGATGATCTGACGGTACTGCTCCTCCGAGCACAGCCGTCCGCCGTCGGGGGTAACGCCGCCCCGGCTCATGGCGGCGATCCATTTGGCCTTGTTCTTCATGGAGATGCGGATGCCGCCGCAGGGGGCGCTGTGATAGTTGTTGGCGCGGCC
This sequence comes from Oscillospiraceae bacterium, assembly GCA_902797555.1. Lineage (GTDB taxonomy): Bacteria > Bacillota > Clostridia > Oscillospirales > Butyricicoccaceae > UBA4644. The sequence continues at coordinate 7,741 of CADBTM010000010.1, read as the reverse complement.
GCAGCGGGTGGCCACATAGCCGTCGCTGTGGTAAGGCAGCGCCTCGACGATGCCGGTCATATCGGTGTTCATCCCGCGGAAGCGGATGGGGTCGATGCCCAGAGGCTCGGCGATGTATTTGACGATCTGATCCTCCCACAGCATGCCGCCTCTCAGCTGCTCCACCACATAGCCGAGCACGATGAACATGTGGTTGTTGTACTGGTATTTGCTGCGGAAGCCCACGTTGGATTCCAGAAGCGCGGTCTTGCGGGTGAGGTTTTCCCGGTCGCCCAGGATCTTTTCCCGGAGAAGGTCGTGTCCCGGCTGTCCGCTGCGGTGGGACGCCAGATCCCGCATGGACAGATGTGCGCCCTCGTAGGGATCGGGCATGGTGAACCATGGGATCGCCTTCTGAATGGGGTCGTCCCAGCCGATCAGCCCGTCGTCCACGCATTTGGCGGCCAGCATCACCGTCCACGCCTTTGAGGTGGAGGCCACGTCAAAAAGGGTGTCCTGATCGGGCGCGATCTTGTTTTCCCGGTCGGCATAGCCATAGTGATAGGTGTAGACCACCTTTCCGCCCCGGATCACGTCCACCACACCGCCCACAAGGCCGGTCTCCCGGTGGATGCGCTCCAGCGCCTTGTCCAATGCCGCTGTCAGCAGAGCTTCATTTTCCATGATAAGTACCTCCTTTGGGATGCTTTGCATGTATTGTATCACGGCTTGCACCCAATGTCACGAAAAAAATAAATACCGTCTGAAAGAACCCTTTCAGACGGCATACCCTTCAAAGCCGTCATGATTCCGGCGGCTTATGTCTCTCTTTTTCCCCTTTTTGTTTTGGCGGTGTGCAACAGCTTACTTTCCGGCGTATGCCCGCAGGGCCTCCAGATCCACCACGATGTTGGTCTCGGGCGGGATGTTGGCATCCTTTTGCTGAATGAACTGCAGGAAGCGGGTGCCCAGAATGTTGTTTGCGTAGAAATACTCTTTGGTGCGACGGTTGCAGGCGCAGACAAACATGATGGAGGTCAGATGACCCCAGTTCATCCGAGCCGAGCCATTTTCGATCCGGGAGATCGTGATACGGGAAAGCCCGCATAACTCACCGAAGACCTCCTGCGTTGCCCCCAAAAGCTCACGGATCTTGGGAAGGTGCTCTGCCATGATGTTGCAGAGAGCGCGTTTTTCTTCAGCGGACAGGGTGACCATGTTTTTCAACTCTCTTTCTTGTGGGTTTCCATGCTCCCATTTTAAAATTACCGTATTAATTATAACAAGATATGGAATAAATTGCAAGCAAATATTACAAAAAAATCACAAATTCTGGGGCAAATTATCAATTTGTAAAATTTGGTAATACTTGACGAATCTTCTGAAGTTAAAATGGGACAATTCAGAAAAAGAGTTGCCTTCTCCCGGTCACATTTTCAAAAGCCGTGCCAGTTTGTCCCCCATGGGGAGCTGACGGACCTCCGATTTTGTCAGCACGTGAAGGCCGAAGACACACACGAAATATACCGGAATGGAAACGAGGATCGACAGGAACAGCGCGATCAGATTGGAGTGGAAAACCCACAGGCTGAGCCTGCACGTCCCCCAGGTGAACGCACTCATCACCAGCGTGCACAGTATGGGCTTGATGATGAACCGATCCCGCTTGATGCGCAGGGGGATTGCCCGTCGAAGGGAGACAAAACAGATGGCAAAGGCCACCACATGGCACACCACCGAAGAAATCGCCGCGCCGTAGATGCCCACGCCGGGCATGGGGATGAGGATGCGGTTGAGGATATATTTTGCCGTCGCTCCGCACAAAAGGCCAAAGGCCGGCACCCGCACCTTGCCCAGTCCCTGCAGACTGCCGCAGATGGTCTGGTCGAGGGCGGTGAAGATGAGCGCCACCGCAGCCCACTGCATCAGGTCGGCGCCGTCGGCCGCCGCGGGATAGACCACCTTGAAAAAGGGCTCGGCCAGAATGATCAGCCCCGCCGCGCAGGGCAGCACAATGAGGGTGGACAGCAGGAAGGAAAAGGAGATCGATCTGGAGGCCGTCTTCACGTCCTTGCGTGCCAGCGCCGCCGAGATTGTGGGCACCAGCACGGTGGCAAAGGCGATGTTGATGGCCAGCACCAGATTGGTGATGTTGTCCGCCTTGAAAAACCGGCCGGACAGCAGCGTGGCATATTGCTCCAGCGCCTCGGCGGTGGGGATGCCCGGCTGACCGGGGATGCCCGAAGCGAAGGCCTTGGAAATGCCCCCCACGATGGTGGAGGTGTCGATCACCCGGGCGATGGTGGTGATCACCGACGAAAGCGAGATGGGGATGGACAGGGAGAAAATGGTGCGGATCAGCTTTGCCCGCTCCTGCGCGGAGATGGACGAGGGCTTTACCGGACGCACCTTGCGCCGATACATCACCAGTGTGACGATCAGATAGATAAAGCTGACCGCCGTGGAAACCGCCGTGGCCGCATTGGCGCCCACCGCCATGATCAGCGCGGAGGTCTGGGTGAGCAGCCAGACAAACAGCACCGACAGGATGGATTTGAAGATCTGCTCCAGAATCTGCGACCGGTTGCTGGGATGGACGTTGTGCCGTCCGAGAAAATAGCCCCGGATCACCGAGGATACGCACACGAAAAACAGCGAGGGCGACAGCGCCTTCAGGGTGAGCTCCACGCCCGCCGCCTGATGGAGCACATTGCGCACCAAAAACTCCGCTCCGAAATAGAGCAGCAGGGAGGCGCCCACGCCGATGGCGGCAAAGACCCGCAGGGCGGTGTGAAACACCCGCTCGGCGCCATCCTCATCGTCCAGCGCCACCCGCTCGGAAATCAGCTTGGAGATGGCGTTGGGGATACCCACCGACGAAACCGCCAGCAGCACGGTATAGATCTGATAGCCCGCCGTGCGATAGCCGTTTCCCAGATCCCCAAAGCCGGGGATGTTCATGATGACGATATTATAAAGAAAGCCGATGGCCTTGATCAGCATCTGCGACCCGAAAATGGCCGCCACGCTGGCCATAAAGGCCGAGCCTTGTTTTTTCCGTTGCTCCATAGATTGCCTCCAAACACAGGCGAAGGGATTTTTTCTCAGTATAAACGCTCTTTTTCCTTCCGTCAAGTGCGGGAAAATTTCCATAGTCCGTTGACGGATGAAGAAAAAGGATTTAGAATAAAGATATCATACCACAAATTTAAAAAAAGGGGATAGTATTTATGGTCACCCGTGAAGAATTCTTCTTCCCTTCCACCGACGGCAAGACCTCGCTCCATGCCCTGATGTGGAAGCCGGAAGCCCCGCCTCGCGCCATTGTACAGATCGCCCACGGCATCTGTGAATATGTGGGCAGATACAGTGCCTTTGCCGCCTTTCTGGCGGAAAACGGTTTTCTCGTGGTGGGCAACGACCATCTGGGACACGGAAAAAGCTGGCAGGATCCCCAGCGGGAGGGTCTTTTTGCCGAGCAAAACGGCTGGCAGACGGTGGTCAACGACATGGAGGCGCTGCGCGTCCGCATCGCCGGGGAATATCCCGGTCTCCCCTATTTCCTTTTGGGACACAGCATGGGCTCGTTCCTCGCCCGCACCTATCTGATCCGCTTCCCCGGACGTCTGGCAGGCGCCGTCATTTCGGGCACCGGCCAGCAGGCCGCCGGCACGGTAAAGATGGGGCGCGCCATGTGCCGTTTCCTCGGCAAGATAAAGGGCAGCGGCTATCGGAGCGCCATGGTCAAGCAGATCGCCTTTGGCTCCTACAACAAAAACTTCCAGCCCGCCCGCACGGAAAACGACTGGATCAGCTCGGACAATGAGGTGGTGGACGCCTACTGCGCCGATCCGGGAACGCAGTTCCTTCCCACCGTCACCCTCTACGGCGACATGATGGACGGCATCCTCTTTATGGCCGACCCCGCAAACCAGAAAAAGATGGACAAGTCCACCCCCATTTTCTTCATCGCCGGCGCCCTCGATCCCGTGGGCGAGGAGGGTAAGGGCGTACAGCGCTCCTATCAGGGCTTTGTGGACGCGGGCTGCACCGACGTGCGCATCAAGCTCTATGAGGGCGGCCGCCACGAGGTGCTCAACGAGGTGTTCAAGAAAGACGTGTGGAACGACGTGCTGGGCTGGCTCAACGAGAAAATGCCCAAAAACTGATTCCGATCTGTAATCACTTTCAGGATAGAATAATACAAATTGTAATAAAAAGGAGTGCGACTATGGAATACAAGTATTATAACCAGAACGAGTATCCCCATATTCCCTACGATTGGGGCACTGTGGCCTCCAGCGGCTGCGGTCTGTGCGCCGCCTGCATGGTGGTGGAAAACATGACCGGTCAGACCTTTACCCCCGAGGAGGCCGTCGCCATGGCGCAGGCCGCCGGCGCGCACGACGATACCGGCACCGAAATCTCCCTTTTTGCCCCCGCCGTGTGCGAAAAATATGGTCTGACCTACGAGCTGACCTGCGACGCGGGCAAGATGCTCCAGTTCCTCCAGAACGGCGAGGGCATGGCCATCGCCAACTCCGGCGGCGACCGGGAGGGCTGGACGGGCGTTTTTACCCACGGCGGGCACTTTATCACTCTGGTCTCGGCCAAGGGTCGTGAGATCTGCGTCATGGATCCCAGCCAGTCGGAGGGCAAGTATGACGAGCCCGGCCGGGAGGGCAAGGTGCGCGTAGAAGGCCATATGCTGTATGTGGACATCGCCGTGCTGGCAAAGGACTGTGACAACCGCTATCCCAGCTACTGCCTGTTCCGGAAAAAATGAAAAAGGCACATCGCGGATGGATCCGCTTTGTCAGCGCCCTCGTATGCGCTCTGAGCCTCATCCTGCTCCTGCCCGCTCCCGTGTGGGCGCAGGAGGCGGAGGACGCGCCTCCCGCCTTTGTCCGCGGTGTGATTCCGGAAGAGGTGGAATATACCTATCCGGAGTATTCCGAGCCCCTTCCCGGTGCAGAGACGCAGGCCACGCTGCCCTCCAGTTACTACGGGCCTACCACAGCGGTAAAGAATCAGGGGGAAAACGGCCTGTGCTGGGATTTTACCGCCTGCGCTCTGATGGAATCGTGGGTGCGGCAGAATTACAACACCGAGATCGATCTCTCCGAGATGCACATGGCCTATGCCTGCAGCAACCACGGCGGGAACACCTACGGCGACGACCGTCCGCCATGGTACGGCGGCAACCGGAGCATCTCCTCCGCCTATCTGATGCGGGGAGACAACCGGGGCGGCCCGTGCATGTCGGGCATGGTCTATGAGAGCGAGGATCCCTACAGCATTTACAAGCTTCCCGACCGGGACGCCTACTACACCCTCACCAACAAGGTCAAGCGCTTCCGTCCCCGGAATATCCGCTTCCTCAACCACTATAAGGTGGACGACGGCTCTCCAGACGGCGTCATCAAGCAGCACATCATGCAGTACGGCTCGGTGGCGTCATCCTTCTCCTGGGACGATACCAACGCCACCGGCACGGTGAGCCCGGGCAGCACGATTCACTTCAATTCCGCCACCGGCGCGTATTTCCGTCCCTATACGGCCAAGGGCACCGACGTGTTCATGAACCACATGGTGCAGATCGTGGGGTGGGACGACAATTACTCCCGGGACAACTTCAACGCCAACTACCGTCCCAACTATAACGGCGCATGGCTGGTAAAAAACAGCTGGGGCACCAACTGGGGTCTCAACGGCTTTTTCTGGGTCTCCTATCAGGACGCCGATTTCCCCTCATGTGCCTATTCCATCGACGGGCTGGTCGGCTTTGAAAACGGCGATCTGCGCACCCACGAATACGATTACCGTCTCTGGTCAGTCTCCCATAATATCTATGGGGACAATACCCTTTACCTCAAGGCCTTTGCCGTTCAGCAGCCGGAGGCTTTGACCTCCGTCACCGTCTGCCTTCCCGATGCAAATACGACGATCTCCATCGACTATATCACCGACCTGATGGGCACCGATATGAGCCAATACAAGTTTGAGGCGAAAAATGTCTTTCAGGCCGACTATCCCGGCTGGTATACCGTCGATTTTCCCACCCCGGCTCTGATAGAGCCCGCCGCGGGAGAGAGTGATCGCTGGTTTGCCGTGGTGGTCAAGCTGGATGGCGGCAGCGGCTATATGTGTGCGGATGCCTCTGTTCCCAACCATAACAGCGGATTCTGTCACGTGAACTCCGGACAATGGCATTTCAGCTGGAACAGCGACTGGAACAACTTCGTCAGCAGCGGCAACTGGTGCATCAAGGCCATCACCACCAAAAATGACGATCTGGTTTCCGTGCTCCGTCAAACAGAACGGCTGAAAAACTGGGACAACTACTGGGAGCTCATTCGGGGAAAGAACGACGATCCCGGCTGGATCCGGTACGATCTGACCCGTCTGGGCACGGGCAGCTACGGCACCACCCTCAGCTATGAATCTCGGGACACCTCCGTCATTCTTCCCGACGGTCAGGTGAAGCGTCCGGAATACGGCTCTGACCCGGCGGTCGTTCCGCTTGGCGTCATCGTTACCAAAGGAGACTGCTGGTCCGGTTGGGGCTTTAATCTGCGGGTGGCACCCTATACGGGCAGGGTGACGGTCACCGTCGTCCCGGGATCGGATGAAGTCCACCCCGGCGATACCCTCACTGCCCAGCTGAACGTGGAGGGCGACCCGGGAGAGCTTTCTTTCCTCTGGAATTGCAACAATCCTGCCTCCCAGTCCTCGACTACCGTCAATCCCGACGACCGGACCGTGACGGCCGTTTCCACCGATCCCTATCAGTACGGCGCTCTGGTCTATTCCTGCGACGTGTCTGCGCCCGACGCGAAAACTGCCCGCAGCAACAGCGTCCGCGTCAACGGCTATACCTCCGAGTATGGCACCGCCTCCCTTTACGGGACGGTGGTGGCGGTTTATGCCGATACCCAGCCCAGCGCAAACTGCTGTTTTATTGCCGCTGCCTATGACGAGGCGGGACGGCTGCTGGGCACTGTTTTCCGCCCCACCTCCTACGCCCGGCGCGTCGCCTTTGACTTTCCTGCCGCCCAGGGGGCGGCCAAGGTAAAGGTCTACCTTGTGGATTTCCAATACAAGCCGATCACCAAGCCAATGCTTGCCCAGCGAAAATCCTGATCGCATCAAAAAAGTCGCCGCATTCGCGGCGACTTTTTTTGTTTCGGTTTACAGCTCGATCTTGAGGTGCAGCTCGTCCAGCTGCTTCTGGGTGACGGCGGAGGGGGCGTCCATCATCAGATCCTGGGCGTTCTTGTTCAGCGGGAAGGGGATGACCTCCCGGATGGTGTCCACGCCGGCCAGCAGCATAACAATGCGGTCCACGCCGGGAGCGATGCCCGCATGGGGCGGCGCGCCGTAGCAGAAGGCGTTGTACATGGCGGGAAACTTGGACTTGACGTCCTCCTCGCCCAGACGGACGAACTCAAAGGCCTTGACCATGATCTCGGGATCGTGGTTGCGCACGGCGCCCGAGGACAGCTCGATGCCGTTGCACACCAGATCGTACTGGTCGGCCATGATGGTCAGCGGGTCGATCTCGCCCCGCTCGGCCTTGAGGAGGGTCTCCATGCCGCCCTTGGGCATAGAGAAGGGATTGTGGCAGAACTCCAGCTCGTGGGATTCGTCGCCGATCTCGTACATGGGGAAGTCCACGATCCAGCAGAACTCGTAGCGCTCCCTGTCGAAATGGCCGGGGCAGGCGGCGCCGAAGGTCTTGATGATGACGCCGATGTTCTTG
>CADBTM010000009.1 GCA_902797555.1 Oscillospiraceae bacterium | reverse complement strand
TCGCCGTGTTGCTGCCCCTCCTTATTGCTCGCTTGCTCCGCCGCTGGCGGCGCTCGCAAACGTCCCCCCTTACACAGGGGAGCCTTTTGGGGTGCTCCAACCCTCCCCCATGGGGGGGGGAGACGCGGCATGGGTCGAATCGTCCCAACGGAAAAATTTGCATTTTGCCGGGGATTATGCTATACTACTTTCGTTGATTGAATTTTTCCGCTGCCTGTCCCACTCAAGGGCGCGGATCCAATACATACATTTCTATGACCCTGCGCACACGTTACCGCCGGAGCGATCCCGCTCTGGGGGCTTGTTTTGTTGCGTGCGCAGCCGTGAAAATCAAAGGAGAATCCCAATACCACTATGCCTGAAACCAAAAACAATCCCAAAAACCCCGTCAAGCGGGGCTATCGCCGTCTGAATAAGGCCGCCCAGTCGGCCAAGGCGGCCTTTACCGCGCTGCAAAAGCCGGAATCCAAAAAGGCGGAGGCCGAAAAAAAGTCCACCGCCCATCGCAAATCCACAGCCCGCGCCCCCATGGCTGCAGCTCCCCGCAAGCGGCATGGGCAGCTTTCCGCCGCCGAACAGTCCTCTGTCGCCGCGGCCCAGCCCGCCTCCAAGGCCTCCCGCCGCAGACAGTCCCAGCCCTCCGGCGAAAAGGGCAAGCTGCGCATCATCCCGCTGGGCGGTCTCAACGAGATCGGCAAGAACATGACCGTGCTGGAATACGGCAACGATCTCATCGTCATCGACGCAGGCATGACCTTTCCCGACGAGGATCTTCTCGGTGTGGACATGGTCATCCCCGACATCACCTATCTGCAAAAGAATCAGGACAAGGTGCGTGGCATCTTTCTCACCCACGCCCACGAGGATCACATCGGCGCCCTGCCCTATGTGCTGCGGGAGCTCAACGTGCCGGTTTATTGCACCGCCCTCACCGCCGGTCTGGTGCAGCTCAAGCTGGCCGAGCACAAGGATCTGAAAAAGCCAAAGATCCACGTCCGCAAGGACGGCGACCGGGTAAAGGTCGGCTGCTTTGAGGTGGAGTTTATCCACGTCAACCATTCTGTGGCCGATTCCTGCGCCTTTGCCGTCAAAACGCCGCTGGGCGTGGTGGTGGCCACCGGCGACTTTAAGATCGACACCACCCCTATCGACGGCAAAATGATCGACCTGCCCCGTCTGGGCGAGCTGGGAAAAAAGGGCGTTCTGCTGTTGATGATGGATTCCACCAACGCCGAGCGTCCCGGCATGGCCATGAGCGAGCGCAAGGTGGGCGATTCGCTGGATCGGGAGTTCAAGGGGTGCGACGGCCGCATCATCGTGGCCTCCTTTGCCTCCAACGTCCACCGGGTACAGCAGATCTTTGACGTGGCGGCAAAATACGGCCGCAAAGTGGCCGTTTCCGGCCGCAGCATGGAAAACATCCTCAAGGTGGGTGTGGAGCTGGGCTATCTCAAGCTGCCCCAGGACACCTATATCGAGCTGAACGATATCCGCAAATATCCCAAAAACAAGCTGACCGTCATCACCACCGGCTCTCAGGGCGAGCCCATGAGCGCCCTGTACCGCATGGCCTTTTCCGGCCACCGTCAGGTGGAGGTGGGCGCCGGGGACAAGATCCTGATCTCCGCCACCCCCATCCCCGGCAATGAAAAGCCGGTCTACACCATGATCAACGAGCTGTTCCACAAGGGCGCCGACGTGGTGTACGAGCGTCTGGCCGATATGCACGTTTCCGGTCATGCCTGTCAGGAAGAGCTGAAAATGATGCTCTCCATCCTCCGTCCCAAATACTTCATGCCTATGCACGGCGAATACCGCCATCTGATGGTCAACGCCTCCCTGGGCCGCGCCTGCGGCGTCAAACCGGAAAACATCTTTATCTCCGACATCGGCAAGGTGCTGGAGATCGGGGAAAACGGCGCCGGATTCAACGGCGCGGTGCCCTCCGGCCGGGTGCTGGTGGACGGCTATGGCGTGGGTGACATCGGCGCCGCCGTCCTGCGTGAGCGGAAAAACCTGAGCGAGAACGGCGTTATCACGGTGGCCGCCGCCATCAACGTCCGGGAACGCAAGCTGGTCTCCGGTCCGGAGATCAATTCCCGCGGATTTATCTTTGTCCGGGAGGCCGAGGAGCTGATGGGCGAGCTCAAGGTACTCGCCCACGACACGCTGGAGAGCACCCTCTCCAAGGGCACCACCAGCCGCAGCGCCATCAAGGAGACCGTAAACCGTCGGGTTTCCGACTATCTCTTCAAAAAGACCAAGCGCGAGCCTCTGGTGGTCACCGTTCTGCTGGAAGTGTAAATCGGGAATCGAAAAGCCGCTGCGGACGCAGCGGCTTTTTTGATAGTGCGGTGTTCTTTATCCGAAAAGGTTCTTTTCACGAAATAGCCATTGCGTTTCTCATGCAGGTTTTGTATAATGGATTTGTCAGGAAAACACAAAGGAGGAACTAACCCGTGAAAGTCAAAGACATGCCCTACGAGCACATCCCTCTCGAAGAACTGCAGGCCGAGATGCGCGCCATCATCGACGGCGTCAAGGCGGCAAAATCCGTAGACGAGATCCTTGCTCTGCGCGAACGCTATCTCAAGCTGTGGGTGCGTCTGGCCACCGCCCGCACTCTGGTGGAGATCCGCTATACCTGCAACACCGCCGACGAGTTTTACGTCAAGGAGAACGACTATTTCGATGAAATCGGCCCCGTTCTTTCCAATCTGGACACCGAATACGGCAACGCCCTGCTGGCCTCGCCCTTCCGTCCCCAGCTGGAGAAGGCCCTCTCCCCCGTCTATTTCCGCTATCTTGAGGTGGCGCAAAAGGCCATGTCCCCCGCCATCGTGGACGATCTGGTGGAGGAAAACAAGCTGACCTCGGAGTACAGCAAGCTGATGGCCGGGATGGAGTTCGAGTTCCGCGGCGAAAAGCTGTCCCGCGCCGGTCTGGCCGGATACTTCAAGTCCGACGACCGGGAAACCCGGCGCGAGGCCTATGAGGTCATGGGCAAGGTGATGAACGGCTATGCCCCCCAGCTGGATGACATCTTTGACCGGATGGTCAAGGTGCGCGACCGCATGGCGAAAAAGCTGGGCTACAAGAACTTTGTGGAGCTGGGCTATTACCGGATGAACCGCGTCTGCTACGGCCAGAAGGAGATCGAGACCTTCCGCCGCAACGTGCTGCAGTCGGTCACTCCCGTGGTCTCCCGTCTGCGTCTGGAAAACGCCAAGGATCTGGGCATCGACACCTATCGCTTCTACGATGACGGTGTGGTCATCCCCGGCGGCGACCCCAAGCCCCAGGGCGGCAAGGAAGAGATCTTCCGCGCGGCCAAGGAAATGTATCACGCCATGAGCCGGGAGTCCGGCGACTTCATCGACCTGATGCTGGAAAACGACGCCTTTGACGTGGACGCCCGCAAGAACAAGTGGGGCGGCGGCTACTGCACCGATATTCCCGCCTACAAGCAGCCCTTCATTCTGGCCAACTTCAACGGCACCGCGGGCGACGTGGACGTGGTGACCCACGAGGCCGGACACGCCTTCAACGCCTACCTTATCGCCGACAACCGCTTTGCTCTCGAGATCGGCTGCGGCGGCATGGAGACCGCCGAGACCCACTCCATGTCCATGGAGTTCTTCGCATGGAAGTACATCGAAAAGTTCTTCGGCGAAAACGCCACCAAGTACAAATACATGCACGCGCTGGAGGCCTTCTCCTTCATTCCCTACGGCACCATGGTGGACGCCTTCCAGCACATCGTGTATGAGCATCCCGAGATGACCCCCGCCCAGCGCTGCGAGGCGTGGAAGGAGCTGGAAAGCAAGTTCCGTCCCCACATCCATCTGGAGGGCATCCCCTTCATTGAGGACGGACGCCGGTGGCAGTACCAGATGCACATCTATGAATCTCCCTTCTATTACATCGACTACTGCCTGGCGCAGACCGCGGCCTTTGGCTTCCTGCTGGCGTCGCTGGAGGATTATGACGGAGCCTTTGCCCGTTATATCCGCCTGATGAAGCAGGGCGGCGAGCAGTATTACGACAAGCTGCTGGAAGAGGCGCTCATTCCCTCTCCCTTCAAGGACGGCTCGCTGGAGACCCTCGCCGAAAAGGTGGAGGCGCTGCTCCGCAAGCTCAAAGCAGAAATCTGATTCCGCATACAAAAAGAACCTCAGGCAAATGCCTGAGGTTCTTTTTATTGTGTTAAATAACTCCAAAAATCCAGCACGCCAGCAAAACGATCAGTCCGAGGATCAGCATGGAGGGCAAAAACAGCGTCAGAAAGGCCGACAGAAAGAGTGCACCCAGGTCACCCTTCTCCATCTGTTCGGAGATGGGCGGATGCTCGATTTCGATGCCGGGATCATCCGATCCGTCATTTTGCTTGTCCTTTTCTTCCTCGGGATCCAGACCAAGCTGCTGCCGCTGAAACCGCCGGGCGCGTTCCAGCTTTTTCTGAAACGGGAACCACATGGGCGATTATTCGTCGGCAGGGGTGCCGTCGTCCATCAGCGGATGGTGGCAGGCCACAAAGTGGTTGGGCTCCAGCTCGCGCCACTCGGGCACCACCTGCTTGCAGATCTCGGTGCAGTAGCGGCAGCGGGTGTGGAACTTGCAGCCCTTGGGCGGGTGCACCGGGCTGGGGATATCGCCCTCCAGGATCTGGAGCTCCTTGGAAGCGTCCGGATCGGTGGTGGGGATGGCAGTGATCAGCGCCTGGGTATAGGGGTGAATGGGATGGGCAAAGATCGCGTTGGACGCGGCCAGCTCCACCATGTTGCCCAGATACATAACGCCGATACGGTCGGAAATGTACTTGACCACGCTCAGATCGTGGGTGATGAACAGATAGGTCAGATCCTGCTTTTCTCTCAGATCCTGCAGCAGATTGATGATCTGGGACTGAATGGACACGTCCAGAGCGGAAACGGCCTCGTCGCACACCACAAACTTGGGATTGACCGCCAGAGCGCGGGCGATGGAAATACGCTGGCGCTGGCCGCCGGAGAACTGGTGGGGGAAGCGGTGGAGGAAATAGGGCTGCAGACCGCAGTTGTCCATGACCTTCACGATGTAATCCTGCATTCTGGCGTTGTTCTTCTCATAGATCTTGTGTGCCATCAAACCTTCGCCGATGATCTGGCCGATGGTCATACGGGGATTCAGAGAGGAATAGGGATCCTGGAAGACGATCTGCAGATCGCTGCGCAGCAGACGGATCTCGTTGTAGGTCAGACGGGCAAGGTCAATGCCGTTGTCCCACAGGGCGTCGTACTTCTGGAACTCGGGATCGTTGAGATAGGGGGCGCGGAGGCCTTCGATCTCCTGCTCCGACTTTTTCAGATCGGCGTCCAGCTGGGCAAGCTGCTTGTCGATCTCGCTCAGCTTGTTGTCCAGGCCGGTGACGTTCTTTTTCTCGTAGGCGTTGTCGTCCCGCTTGACCTGCACGGCCTGCCGGGTTTCCCGGAGGGTGCGGCGCTTGAGAGACAGATGATAGCGCTTTTCATAGGCCTGTGTCACCGACTTGTGGTCCTTTGCCACCATCAGTCCGCCGATGATGTTGGCCACATCCAGCAGGGCGTCGGAGGCGTTCTTCTGGGCGGTGGTCAGCTCGGCATGCTTGGCAAACTGCTCTTCCTCGGTCATGGCGTCATAGGCGCGCTGCAACTCGTCCCGCTTTTCCGCAGTGGTCTTGATGTGCGCAAGTCTTTTGTCCAGCTCGCGGACGGTGTCCAGCACATAGCGGGGGGCGATATCGTCGATGGTGCGGCCATAGTACATGGTGCGTCCATCGGTCTGCCGATACAGCTGCAGCAGGGTTCTGCCCAGAGTGGACTTGCCGCATCCGGACTCGCCCACCAGACCAAACACCTCGCCCTCATAGATATCCAGCGTGATGCCGTCGTTGGCCTTGACATAGAGGCCGCGCTTTTTCAGCGGGAAATATTGCTTCAGATTGGTAATGCGGAGCAGAACTTTTTTCTCGTTATTTTGTGACATGACGTTCACTCCCCTTCGGATAGAAGCAGCGGATCTGCTGCGTTTCGTTTACGGCGACCAGCTGCGGCTCTTCCTTCAGGCAGCGGTCGGTGGCATATTTGCAGCGGGGCGCAAACTTGCAGCCCACGGGGAGCTTGAGGGGATGGGGCACGGCGCCGGGGATGGACTCCAGACGTTCGTTGCTGTCCGCATCCAGACGGGGGATGGAGCGGAGCAGACCCTCGGTGTAGGGGTGCATATATTCGCTTCCGGCGAAGATGTTCCGCACGGGGCTCATTTCCACGATCTGGCCGCAATACATAACGGCCACGTCGTCGGCCATCTGGTTGATAACGCCCAGGTCATGGGTAATGAACAGGATGGACGTGCCCTTTTCCCGCTTCAGATCGTTCATCAGACGCAGGATCTGCGCCTGAATGGTCACGTCCAGAGCGGTGGTGGGCTCGTCAGCGATGAGCAGCTTGGGCTTGCAGGCCAGCGCCATGGCGATCATGACACGCTGACGCATACCGCCGGACAGCTGGTGAGGATACTGCTTGGCCACCACGTCGGGATTGGGGATCTT
>CADBTM010000008.1 GCA_902797555.1 Oscillospiraceae bacterium | reverse complement strand
GGCGTGATGCCTGCACTTTCCGCAATGCTTTCGGGTACGGTGCGATCGATCAGAAAGTTTTGTCCCAGATTCTTGGAAAAATGAAAGCCGTGTCTTGCCAAAAGCAGCTTGATCTGTTCCAGATCGCACAGATCGGAATGGGTGTCCATAGGCTGCCTCCTTTCGGATAAGAAAAGTTTTGCCGGTGATGAACACCGGCAAAACAGATAGGATATGGGGAATCAGCGCTTGCTGAACTGAGGAGCGCGACGAGCGGCTTTGAGGCCGTATTTCTTACGCTCTTTCATTCTGGAATCGCGGGTGAGGAAACCGGCAGCCTTGAGGGCGGGACGGTATTCCGCATCAGCCTGAACCAGAGCACGAGCCAGACCGTGGCGGATGGCGCCGGCCTGACCGGTGAAGCCGCCGCCCTGAACCTTGACTTCCACGTCAAACTTGTCGGCGACGCCGACGGTCTCAACGGGCTGACGGACGATATACTTCAGAGTTTCCATGCCGAAGTAGTTATCCAGAGTACGGCCATTGACGGTGATGACACCAGAGCCGCCGGGGATCAGACGGACACGGGCGATGGAGCTCTTTCTTCTGCCGGTGCCATAGAAGTAAGCCTTTTTCGGTGTATACATTTGTCTTTACCTCCCCTTATTCTGCCCAGACTTCGGGCTTCTGAGCGGCGTTGTTGTGCTGCTCGCCTTCATAGATCTTGCAGCGGAGCAGAGACCAGCGGCCAATGCTGTTCTTGGGCAGCATGCCCTTGACGGCCAGCTTCATCGCCAGGCAGGGGCGCTTGGCCATGAGGGTCTTGTACTGGGTCTCCTTCAGACCGCCGACATAACCGGAGTGAGTGCGATAGTACTTGTCGGTGAGCTTGTTGCCGGTGAGGATGGCCTTGCCGGCGTTGACGATGATGACATAATCGCCGCAATCCACGTTGGGAGTGTAGTCAACCTTGTGCTTGCCCTTCAGGATAGAAGCGGCAACAGCAGCGGTGCGTCCCAGAGGCTTGCCGGCGGCGTCGAGAACGTACCATTTACGCTCGACGGTCTCGTTTTTTGCCATGTAAGTGGACATAATTGATCGTTCCTCCATTGATATTTCAATTAAAATCACATCGGATTTTCAGCCTCTTAGTTATAACACAGGCCCGGAGGCTTGTCAACACTTTTTTTCGAGAAAATCAATTTAGAAATCGAGACCTCTGTTTTTCTCCGTTTTTCTCTGTTTTTCTAATAAAATCAAAAACGCAATTTCACTTTTTTCGCTTGCATTTTTTGTGGTTTTCGCTAAAATCAGAGAGAGGAGTTGGTGCAAAATGCAAAAGCTGATCTCTCAAATGCGCAGATGCATTCGGGATTACCGCATGATTGAGGCGGGCGACAGGATCGCAGTGGGCGTGTCCGGCGGGAAGGATTCCCTGCTGCTTTTGCGTCTGCTGGCGGAAATCCGCGGACAGTCCGGGATGGATTTTTCCCTGCATGCGATTTCGCTGGATCTTGGGTTCGGAGATTCCGACTACTCCCCCATCGCCGATTTTTGCGCCAGCCTTGACGTGCCCTATACGGTGATTCCCACACAGATCGGAAAGATCGTATTTGACGCCCGACAGGAGGACAATCCCTGTTCCCTGTGCGCAAAGATGCGTCGCGGTGCGCTCCATCAGGAGGCAAAGCGTCTGGGCTGCAGCACCGTTGCACTGGGACATCATTTTGACGACGCGGTGGAAACCTTCGCGTTGTCACTGATCTATGAGGGAAGGCTGAGCTGCTTTTCCCCGGTGACACGGATGGAGGACAGCGGGCTGAAGATCATTCGTCCCATGCTGTATCTCCACGAGAAAACGGTGGAAAATGCGGCAAAGCGGCTTTCTTTGCCGGTGCTGCACAACCCCTGCCCCGCAGACAAGCATACCAAGCGCGAAGATGTAAAGCAGCTTTTATACGAGCTGGAGGGGCGCTATCCCGGACTGAAGGAGCATATCTTCGGCGGGATGCAGCGGGCTCCCCTGCCCGATTGGAAGACAGAAGAATAAAAAAGCATAACCACCAGGGAACTGGTGGTTATGTTTTTACCGGACGATGCCTACCGCCGTAACATTTTCCTCCCGCAGACGGTGCAGCAGATGGGTGTAGCGCTCCTGCAGGGCGTTGATTTCATAGACGCAGGCGGTAACCAGCTCGGGATCGGCGGTTTGTTCAAAGAGCTGCCGTGCCCGCTTGAGCTGACGGAGGGTGGAGTAATAGTCTTCCAGAAGAGTAAGTCTGTTTTGCTGTTGGATGGCGGCGGCTTTTCTTTGCTTGGTGAGCAGCATATTTGACCTCCTTTGACAAGATCGTGCGGTATGTAGGTGTTTATGGGAAAGGATTTCCATTTTCTCCGCTTTTATACACAAGATATTGTGTCTTTTCTTCAATATCGGTTGACATATAGCCCCTCTTTTTGATAAAATAACAATGAATTCAAATGCGCTGTGGAGGAAACTATGGCAAAAGCGACACAATACGGCAACGAGAGCATCTCATCCCTCAAGGGAGCGGATCGCGTGCGCAAGCGTCCGGGCGTCATTTTCGGCTCGGACGGTCTGGAGGGCTGCCAGCACGCCTTTTTCGAGATTCTTTCCAACTCCATCGACGAGGCCAGAGAGGGACATGGCAATCTGATCAATGTGACCCGCTATCTGGATCATTCGATCCTGGTGGAGGATTTCGGCCGAGGAATGCCTCTGGATTATAATGAAAAGGAAAAGCGATACAACTGGGAGCTGATTTACTGCGAGCTTTATGCCGGCGGCAAATACAGCAATAACAGCGGGGAAAACTATGAGTTTTCTCTCGGCTTGAACGGTCTGGGCGCCTGTGCCACCCAGTATTCTTCCGAGTTTTTCGACGTGATTTCCCGCCGGGACGGATTTGAATACCGCCTGCATTTTGAACACGGCGAGAATAAAACCAAAGCGCCGCACAAGCTGATCAAAGAACCCTATACCGGCAGAAAGACCGGAACGACCCAGCACTTCAAACCGGATATTCAGGTGTTTACCGACATCAATATTCCCCTGTCCTTTTTTGAAGAGACCCTCAAGCGGCAGGCGGTGGTCAATGCGGGGCTCAAGTTCGTTTTGAAGAACGAGATCAGCTCCGGCAAGTTCGAGACCTCGGAATATGTATATGAAAACGGCAT
>CADBTM010000007.1 GCA_902797555.1 Oscillospiraceae bacterium | reverse complement strand
TTTTGTTGATAAAACGCGGTTTCTTCATGGTGGTTTTCCCTGCTCCTTCTTACAGATGGTTCTTGATGGTGCCCAAAATCGTGCCGAAATTGCCGCCGTTGGAGTCGGACGCTCCGGTGCGGGCAAAGGCCATCAGGGTGAGAAAGACCAGATCGAGATTCTGCTCCCGCGTCCACACGCGGTAAAAGCCCTGCACAGGCACGGCGGAGGCGACGGAATGCTGCCGGGCGTCCTCCTCATGGACGTATTGGCTGGCGGTTTCGGCCCGGGCGATCTCCACGCCGCCCCGCAGGATGCGGTAGTTGGTGCCCACAAGCTTGCCGCTGCCGCCGCCCAGGGAGGATTCCACCTTGACGCCGTTTTCCCTGAGGTGCTTCCACACGTCCACGCCGTCCAGCTCGAAGGTAAAGTGGTTGTCGATGAGGAAGGTATCCCACCGGCTCTCCTCGCTGTGTCCCACCAGATGGGGAACGGTGGTGCCGTGCTCGTGGTCGATAAAGTCAAAGCCAAAGGGCTGGGTCACCGAAAACCTGGTCATCTTTGCCTCGTACAGCACCCGGCGGGCGCCGTCCTCCATGCGGTGGCCGTATTTGGCGGTGCCCAGATCGGTGAGGAAGTACAGCTCCCGCTCGGCGCCCTGCACCGAGGGGGCATAGCCGGTGCGTCCGGCGGCCTCCTGCTGCTCCCGCACCCTTGTCTGCGCCTTCTTTTCCGTGATGGAGGTGACGGCGATAAAAACAAGGATCGCCGCGCCCACGGCCATAAAATAGATGCCGATGGTGCCGTCCCCATGCACCACGCTGGGGTCGTTGGGATCGTACCGCACCGAGATGGTTTTGCCCACCTTGTAGGAGGCGCTGGACTCGTCCAGCTGCTCCGTATAGGTCTTGCCGTTCACGGTGTACTCCACGGTGGGGGTAAAGGTGTCGGACGCATCCCCGGCGCCGTCGTTTCGCTCGATATCAATGATGGTGGCTGTGGTTTTTACAAAGCCGCGGGATTGGAAAAAGGTGAAATAGATCCCTCCCGCAAGGGCGATCACCGCAAGCACGGCGGCAAAGATTTTCAGCTTGGGTCCTCTTACAGAAATCATAGTGTCCTCCTGCACGTCGGATTTTCCGCATACTGCGGCAGTATGGATATATTGTACTACAAATTGTGCGGGTTTCGCAACTGGAAACGGCATTTTTCGGGAATTGTTTTGCGCCCAGGGCGCCCCTCCCGTGCAAGCGCCGTCCTTGTCTGTTCCTTGACAAGCATTGAAAAGTCGGATAGAATAAAAGCAAGCTACGCAAGTTCAGAAAAGGAGATGGATGGAATGAGCAGCTTTGAAAACCTGCGCGTTGTAGATAATTTTTACCAGACTTCCCTCTATTTTCCCATGCCCACGGTGGTAATCAGCACCCTTTGTGAAAACGGCTCCACCACCCTCGGCCCCTATTCCCTGTGCCAGCCCTATTATGTGGCGGGCAAGGACTATTACGCCATGCTGCTGTGCTGCCGCAATTCGTCCAACACGGCCCAGAACATCCTCCGGGACGGCAAGTGCGCCATCAACTTTGTGGACGACAAGCCCGCCACCTTCAAGGAGTGCGTCAAGCTGAGCTGGCCGGGCGACAAGCCGGAGGACAAAATGCCCAAGTGCAATTTCCGTCTGGAAAAGAGCCTTCTGGAGGAGCAGACCGGCGAAAAGCGTCCTCAGGTGCTTTCCGACGCCATTCAGGTGATCGAATGCACATGGATGCGTGAGCTGGACAACGCCCAGGACGACAAGCCCGGCGTGCTGGACGGCTATCAGCCACCCTATCACGACTTTAACGGCATCACCTCTCAGTTCGGCGCCCACTTTATCCTGCGGGTGGATCGCATCCTGATGAAGAAAAAATACAGCGACGCCATCATCAACGGCGTCCGCAGCCGGGACTTCCCGCCCCTGCCGGTGGATTACGGCTACCGCGACAGCAAAAACTTCTGGTTCCATCGCCACCGTCACATGCTGGCCGAGCTGCTGCCCATGCGCAAGGCCTCGCTGGAGAGCGTGCGTTATGCCGCCGACCGCATCGACGACAAGGTAAAGTTTACCGACGACGCGCTGGAGACCATTCTCAATGTGCCCCGGGTCTTTTTGCCCACCGTGCTCCGCGGCTGCGTCGCGTGGGCAAAGGAAAACGGCGTGGACCTGGTCACCGCCGAGCATATGAAGATCATCAACGACAAGCGTTCCAAAGAGAAAAACAAGCGTTAACCACTCTGCCCCATCGCAAACAACCACAAATCCGCCTCGGAATGAGGCTCGGGAGGCAAACATATGGACGGTCGAACCAACAAAACAACTCTTATCGCCGTCATCGGCAGCGTCGTTCTGGTGCTCATCCTCGTTTTCGGCACCTTGTGGACAGGCCGCATGGCGAGAACGGACACGGACTCTGCCGTGCGCACCGTCAGCCTGCTCTATCTGGACGAGCTGGCAGGCCGCCGGGAGCAGGTGGTGGCCGACAACATCCGGGAAAAGATCAACGTCATCCACACGGCGCTCGAGCTGATGACCGAGGACGATCTGAGCAGCACGGCCAATCTGCAGCGCTATCAGGCGCGGATGAAGCGGCTGTTTGTGCTTGAGAAATTTGCCTTTGTGGATGCCGACGGCCTGATCTATACCTCCACGGGCATACAGAACGACATCGACCGATATCCCTTTGACTACCGGACGCTGGACAGCGCGGAAATCTCCGTCAAAAATCTGGAAAGCACGGACAAAACGGTCATCATCGCCGTTCCCGTCTCGGTGTTCCTTCAGGACAAAGCGCTGGTGGTCTGCTTTATGGAGATCGACATGAAGGAGATGCTGTCCGGCGTTTCCATGGACGCGCAGGAGGGGGGCGCCACCTTCTGCAATATCTATACCGGCAGCGGCATCGCCCTGAGCAATACCGTTCTGGGCGGTCTGGCCGTGGAGGACAATCTGCTGGAGGCGCTGCAAAAGGCGGTGTTTGATCCCGGCTATTCCTACGAGACGCTCCTGCGGGTTTTGACCAGGGGAACAGCGGCGAGATCTGCTTTACCTACGACGGCGTCAAGGAGACCCTCAGCTATGTTCCCGTAACGGGAACGGACTGGTTCCTCACCTATCTCATCCGGGAAAACGTCATCACCGATAATATCCGCTCGATCTCCTCCGGCATCATTCGGCGGAGTGTGCTGCAAACCGCCCTGACGGCGGCGGTGCTGATCGGGATGTTCCTGTTCCTTTTGCGGCAAACGCGGAAAAACGCCCGGCTTGCGCTGGAAAAGGAGACCGCCGACGCGGAAAACCGGGTCAAGCAGGAGGAAATGCGCCGTCAGCTGGAGCTGCAGAACGAGCTTTTGGCGCAAAAACAGCAGCAGGAGGAGCAGACGCGGATGATCACCGCCCTGGCCTCCGACTATTGGAGCGTCTACTATCTCGATCTGGACACCGACGAAGGCGTATGCTATCAGTCCCATGACGATCTGGAAAACGGCTTGCAGGTGGGCGAGCGCTTCCGCTATCTGGAGACGACCATCGCCTATGCCAAAAACAACGTCACGGAGGACTATCTGGACGAGTTTCTCCGGTTTGTCCAGCCGGAAAACGTCAAGGCCAAGCTGCAGGAGCAGCGGGTCATCGCCTTCCGCTATACGGTGCGCCGCCATGACAAGATCACCTGGGAGGAGGTGCGCTTTGCCGGCGTGCGCCACCCCGAGGATCGCAAGGATCATCTGGTGCACGCCGTGGGCGCCTGCTTTGTGGACGTGGATCAGGAAACCCGGAAAAACATGGAGCAGCAGCAGGCGCTCCAATCCGCTCTCAAGGAGGCCGAGTCCGCCAACCGCGCCAAAACCGCCTTCCTCTCCAACATGAGCCATGAGATCCGCACCCCCATGAACGCCATCATCGGTCTGGACAACATCGCCCTGAACGACGCTTCCCTTTCAGGCACAACCCGGGAATACCTGGAGAAGATCGGCCAATCCGCGCAGCATCTGCTGGGCATCATTAACGATATTCTGGATATGAGCCGCATCGAATCCGGGCGCATGCTGATCCGAAGCGAGGAGTTTTCCTTTGCAAAAGCGCTGGCCCAGGTCAACACGATCATCAGCGGCCAGTGCGGAGAGAAGGGGATCGCGTATGATTGCCGCATGAATGGCAGGATTGATGACTGTTTCATCGGCGATGACATGAAGCTGAGACAGGTGTTGATCAACATCCTGGGAAACGCGGTCAAGTTCACCCCGCCCGGAGGAACCGTTTCCTTCATCGTCGAGGAGGCGGCCCGGCTCAACGG
>CADBTM010000006.1 GCA_902797555.1 Oscillospiraceae bacterium | reverse complement strand
TTGAAATACTGGCCAGAAGATTGCTTGTTCTTGCATAAAGGAGAAATATTAAACCCTACACGTACACCTCGACCACTGAGACTTCTTCCTACACGTTCATAGTTGATTAGTTGATATACGTCGTTGATAACACGAAAATATGAGTTTTTATATTTTGAAAACCCATATGGCACTAATTCATGGTTACACATAGCGGTATAAGCCTGAGCAAAAGAAATCATTTTACCCTCCTAAATACTCTGCAAGAGCAGGAACTAATACAGGCGCAGCAGTATAGTATCGGATCATGCAATCCATAAATGTACCTATTCCCCGCCTGCGCGACGGCAGTAACCTGCGGCGCATAGGTATACCTGCTCACGCCCAGCGCGTCTTGATACTCCCCGATCTGCTGCGGCTCATCACCGTAGATGCAGTTCTCGGGGCTCCAATGGGTATCCTCCTGTGTGAACCGTCCGACACTGGGATCATAGTACCTCGCCCTCAGGTAATAGCTCCCGCTCTCCTTGTCCCAGTATTCTCCGCAGTAGCGGAACGGGCGCCCTTCTCTATAATACAAAACGGCGCGGAGCCGCCTTTGTTACGGTTCCGCGCCAAAAAAATCCTCTTTACCGCTGGGTTCCCACATGGAAGAGCGCCATCACGCCGGGGCCGGTGTGGGCGCCGATGACGGGACCCACGTGGTTGATGATGACGTCCTTTACCGGGACCTCCTTGCGGATCAGATCGGCCAGATACTGGGCTTCGTCCAGACAGTCGCCGTGGCTGATGAAAATGGTCTGATCCTCCGGATGGACGATGGTCTCCTTCAGCTTGTCCTTCATGGCGATGAGGGAGGTCTTGCGTCCGCGGACGGCGGTGATCTTGGTGAGGCGACCCTCCGCGTCACAGTGCATCAGCGGCTTCATCTGCAGCGCCGTGCCGATGATGGCGGTGGTTTTGCTCACCCGGCCGCCCCGATGGAGGTGGTTGAGGTCGTTGACGGTGAACCAATGGCACAGATGGGGACGGGTCTCCTCCGCAAAGGCGGCCACCTCGTCGATGGAGCGTCCCTTTTTCTGCTCCTGCCATGCCAGATAGACCAGCAGACCCTGACCCAGCGAGGCGCACAGCGTGTCCACGGCGATCAGCTTGCGGTCGGGATATTTTTCCCGCAGGTCGTTCATGGCGATGGCGCCGTTCTGATAAGAGGCCGACAGGGCGGAGGAAAAGCCCAGAAAGAGCACGTCCTTGCCCGCCTGCAGGGCGGGCTCCATGGCGGCGGTAAAATCGCCCACGCTGGGCGCGGCGGTGACGGCCAGCTTGCCCGCCCGCATCAGATTGTAAAAATCGTGAATGGGGATCTCCCGATGATCCAGATAATTCTTATATGTGTCCTTGTCGTCCACCGTGACGCTGAGAGGTACAACGGAAATCCCCATCAGAGCCGACAGATCGCCGGGCAGGTCGCAGGAGGAATCGGTCATCAACACAAACTCAGACATAGTACGCCCTCGCTTTCAAAGATCATTCCATTATTTGAATTATTTTACCATGATTTCCCCCAACCTGTCAAGGCTGCCAGCGGGGCGCGGCTGTGGGGAAAATCCCTCTTTTCTTTTGCCGCGGGATAGCGTATAATACAGAAAAAGGAGGCGATACCTATGGCGCAACCCATTCCGAAAAAACGAGCCACCCGCGTGGGAGGCAAGACCCTCTCCAAGCCGCTGATCCGCGGCATCTCCACGGTGATCTTTGCGTTTCTGGTGTTTTACAAAACCCTGCCCGCCATCAATCTGCACAACCCCGGCTTTTACGTGTTTTTCCTGCTGGTGTGCGGGTTTTATTGCCTGATGTGCGTCTTCACCGGAGGCTTTACCGCCGTCAAGGTGAGCAACGGCCAGACCACGGTGGAGATCAAGGACAAAACCGCCGTGTGGAAAAAGGTGAAATGGCCGCTCATCGCCTGCGGCGCGCTGGCGGTATTTCTCATTGTGGGCGCGCTGCTGGGCAGCGTGGTGTTCCGCAGCCATGCCTACACCAACCTGATGACGGTGGAGCAGGGCGATTTTGCCGCCGACGTGGACGAGATCTCCTATGACCGCATCCCCATGCTGGACAGCGATTCCGCCGCCCGTCTGGGCAACCGCAAGCTGGGCGAGCTGGCCGATATGGTGAGCCAGTTTGAGGTGGACGACTATTACTATCAGATCAACTATCAGAACAGCCCCGTCCGCGTGGCCATTTTGCGCTACGGCGACTTTTTCAAATGGCTGAGCAACCACGGAAACGGCATTTCCGCCTATATCCGCATCAACATGGTGTCCCAAAACGCCGAGGTGGTGCGGCTCCAGCAGGGGATGAAATACACCACCGCCGACCGCTTCGGCCGCTATCTGTACCGTCTGCTGCGCTTCCGCTATCCCACCTATCTCTTTTCCAGCGCCAATTTTGAGATCGACGAAGCCGGCCAGCCGTGGTACATCTGCCCCCGCGAGACCCGCACCATCGGCCTGTTCGGCGGCACCGACGTCATCGGCGCCGTGCTGGTCAACGCCGTCACCGGCGAAAGCACCTATTACGACAAGGCCGACATCCCCGCATGGGTGGATCGGGTGTTTTCCGCCGATCTGATCATCCGGCAGTACGATTATCACGGACTGTACCAAAACGGATATCTCAACTCCCTCTTCGGGCAGAAGGGCTGCACCCAGACCACCGACGGATATAACTACATCGCCCTCAACGACGACGTCTATGTGTATACCGGCGTCACCAGCGTGGGCGGCGACGAGAGCAACATCGGCTTCCTTCTGTGCAATCAGCGCACCAAGGAGACCCGCTATTATCCCTGCGCCGGCGCGGAGGAGTTTTCCGCCATGGATTCCGCCCAGGGCGTGGTGCAGCATCTCCACTATGTCTCCACCTTCCCCCTGCTGCTCAACATCGGCGGTCAGCCCACCTATTTCATCCCCCTCAAGGATGACGCCGCGCTGGTAAAGATGTATGCCATGGTCAACGTGCAGCAATACAACATCGTGGCCACCGGCGCCACCGTGGCCGAGTGCGAGCGCGCCTATCAGCGGCTGCTGCGGCAGGAAAACCTCACCGACGGCTCGGATGCCGCTCCGGTGGACGGCGTGCTGACCGAGATCCGCTCGGCGGTCATCGACGGCACCAGCTGGTACTACCTGCGGCTGCAGGGCGAGCGCACCTTCTACACCGTGTCCGCCCGGGATTGTGAGACCGTCATCATCCTCAGCGTGGGCGATCGCATCCGCATTCTGGGCGCCGCCGACGAGGGCAGCATCCGCAAGGCGGAAAGCGTGGAGCTGCTCCCGTAACGGGCAATGTCGAAATTTTCCGGCAAATTAAGAAAGAATTCATCTTTCCGCCCTTGCTTTATTTGTGGAAATGTGCTAAAATAGGAATCGTTAAAGATTTCACAGCATCTTGTGAGAAGGGATTATCTATGAATATTTTGCGATTCCTCACACCAAAGCAGGATGTGAGCTTTGTCTATGAGGACTATAGCGTAGAGCAGGCGCTCCACGTGATGGAGCGGGTCCGGTATACCTCCATCCCCATCATCCGCCGCAGCGGACAGTATGTGGGCACCCTCACCGAGGGCGATCTTCTCTGGTTTCTCCGCAAGCGGGAGGAGGGCTTTGCGGGCACCAACAAGCTCCCGCTGAAAAAGGTTCCCCGCCACCAGAACAACAAGCCCCTGCGGGCGTCGATGGATCTTCACGATCTGCTGGTCACCGCCGTGGATCAGAACTTTGCCCCCGTGGTGGACGACCGGGGCATGTTTATCGGCATCATCACCCGGAAAAAGGTGATCGAATATCTCCGGGAACAGCAGGCGGCGCAAAAGGCCGCCAAGCCCTCCGCCTCCGCCGAAAACGAGGTTCTTTTGAGAAAACAGGTACATATCTCCTGAGCGAAAAAAAGCACCGCAAAAGCGGTGCTTTTTCGTTTATTATTGGGAGAATCCGCGCTGCGTCCGCCTCTTCTGCCACAGAAAATATCCCAGACAGATGAAGATGGACAGCAGCGACGCCGCCGGGGCGGCAAAGCCCATGTGGAGCATGGAGGCGCCGGGCAGACGGCTCATCAGCAGGGTCACCGGGATGCGCACCGCAAAGGTGGCCACCACGTTGTGGATCATGGAGATCATGGCGTTGCCCTGCCCGCTGAAAAAGGCGTTGAAGCAAAAGACAAAGGACACCATGGCGCAGTCGATGGAATAGGTGCGCAGATAGAGCCCGCCCGCCTGAATGACGGCGGGATCCTTGGTAAAGATGGCGGTGAGCGTCTGGGGCGCGATGTTGGAATAGAGGCAAAAGGCCGCGCCGAAGATCAGCGAGATCACGATGCCGCTTTTCAGGGCCTGCTCCGCCCGGCGGGGCTTGCCCGCGCCGATGCTCTGGGCCGTCATGGTGGCAACGGCGCTGCCCATGGCGTCGGGCGGCAAAAAGGCAAAGGAGATCACCTTTTCCACCACGCCCACCGAGGCCGAGGCCACCAGTCCCATGGTGTTGATGATGGCGGTGATCACCAAAAAGGAGAGATGCACCGCCGTATTCTGCAGCGCCAGCGGGCCGCCCACCCGTAGGATGCGCTTGAGGGAGGGGAGATCCAGCCGCAGGTGCTCCCGGAGAGAGAATGGGAAGGGAAAGCCGCTGCGGATCATATAGATCAGCGCCGCCAAAAAGGACAGGCTTTGGGCCGCCACCGTGGCGATGGCCGCGCCCGAGGCGCCCAGCCCCATCCCGCCCACCAGAGCAAAGTCGGCGGCGATGTTGACGACGCAGGCCAGCGCCACAAAATAAACCGGGGTCTTGCTGTCGCCCAGACCGCGGAAGATGCCGCTCACCGCGTTATAGCCGATGATGAAGGGGAGACCCATGGAGCAGATGTGCACATAGGCGCGGGTATAGTCCACCGCCTCGGGCGGCGTCTGCATCAGCGAAACGCCCAGATTGGTAAAGATCAGCATCAGCGGCGTCATCACCGCCGCCAGAATGGCGAACAGCAGGGTCACCGTGCCCACCGCCCGGGCTGCGCCCGTGTCGTTCTTTTCACCCACACAGTTGCCCAAAAGCACCGTCCCGCCCATGGACACCGCAAAGATCAGCATGGTCACCGTGCTCATCAGCTGCGTCCCGATGGACACCGCCGACACCGCCGCCGCGTCGGCAAACCGCCCCACCACAAACAGGTCGGTGGCGCCGTAAAGCGACTGGAGCAGCGCCGACAGCAAAATCGGCACCGCAAACCGCACCAGCGTGGAGGTGACGGGACTTTCGGTGAGAGAATACTGCTTCATTTCTGTGTCATACTCCTTTGATCGGACAAATAAAAGACCGGATAAGAACGGCAAGCCGCCATCTTATCCGGTGCTTCGCACCCTCCGATGTGCTTTTATGATAGCACAGTCCCCGGAAAAATGCAAGAACCCTCCGCGGGATTTCCACCCACGCCTGCGCGCAGCGTTAACAGGGATTTTTCCTTATCGCCATAGGCTTTTTTGAACCACTCGCCTAGCGAGTGGTTTTCTTGATACAAAAAAGCAGCCCGCCGACGGCGGACTGCCTTTTTCATGGCACGTTGCACCAAAAAAGATATTTTACTTTTTTTGTTTCTGGTGACGATTTTCCATTCATATGGGCTGTCGAGACAGTCAACA
>CADBTM010000005.1 GCA_902797555.1 Oscillospiraceae bacterium | reverse complement strand
TTCCGCGGCGGCGGTAGCGCCGTCATAGACAGAGGCGTTGGAAACGTCCATGCCGGTGAGCTGGCAGATCATGGTCTGATACTCAAAGATCGACTGAAGAACGCCCTGGCTCATCTCGGCCTGATACGGAGTATAAGCGGTGAGGAATTCTTCCTTGGCGGGGATATATTTGACGATGCTGGGGATATAGTGGTCATAAGCGCCGGCGCCGCGCAGAACGGTGGAGAACACCTTGTTCTTTTCCGCCATGGCGGTGACGGCACGCCGCACCTCCAGCTCGCTCATCCCCTCCGGGAGATCCAGCAGGCGGTCGAGGATCATGCTCTGGGGGACGTCGGCATAGAGCTCGCGCTCATTTTTCAGGCCGACGGCCTCCAGCATGGCCTGCCGCTCCGCTTTTGTGGAGGGCACATAGCTTCCCATTTTAGCCCTCCTCGGCGCAGTGAGCCTCGTAGGCGGCCGCATCCAGCAGCTCTTCCTTGTCGGTGACGTTCTCCACCTTGATGATCCAGGCGCCGTAGCAATCCTGATTGAGCATCTCGGGAGCGTCGATCAGCTCCTCGTTGACGGCGCACACGGTGCCGGAAACGGGAGAGACCAGATCGGAAACCGCCTTGACGGATTCCACATCGCCAAAGGCCTCGCCGGCGGTGACTTCGTCGCCCACCTCAGGCAGGTTGACGAAAACCACATCGCCCAGAGCGTCCTGCGCAAAATCGGAAATGCCGATGACGCAGACGCCGTCCTCTTCCTTCACCCACTCGTGGGACTTGGAATACAGCAGATCGTTGGGATAATTCATAGTGATAACCTCCGTTTTTTATTTCAAAAATATTTGGATCTCTTAGAAACCGATGGTGCCCAGGAAGCTGCCCAGCGCCTCTTCCATCTCGGCGTCGTTGAAGCAGTACTGCATCTCGGTGTACTGGGCGCGCAGCTTTTCCACGTCCTCGCTCACGTCCTTGTTGCGCAGGATGCAGTCGGCCATCAGGGCGGCCAGCTTGGCAAAGGTGTCCTTGGTAAAGCCAAAGCGGGTCATCTCGTTCACGCCCATGCGCAGCGCGCCGGAAGCGGTGAAGGCCTCCTCGTCGGGAGTCGCCTGATAGTTGACGATGATGTTGTTCTGCTCGAGACGCTCGGCGATGTCGGGTCCCTGACCGTAGCCCACGCGGACGATGACCTGGTGGGTCTCGGTATAGTCGATGGCGGGATCGCCGGCCACGTCCAGGCCCTCGGCCTTGAGGCACTTGGCAAAGTGCTTGGCGTTTTCGATGACGGCCTTCTGATAGGCATCCTTAAAGGTGTTCATCTCGTAGGCGGCCATCAGCAGACCCAGCTGGGTGCCCAGATGGTGGTTGGAGACGCTGCCGGGGAAGGCGCGGGACTCGATGGTCTTCCACAGGCCGTACTTGAGCTCGTCCTTCTTATAGTTGACGCCGATGACGCCGCGCTGGGGTCCGAAGAAGGTCTTGTGGGTAGAGCCGGTGACGATCTCCGCGCCCTCCTCAAAGGGCTTCTGGAAATAGTCGCCCACCAGACCCATGACGTGGGCCATATCATACATGATGGTGGTGGGGATCTTCTGCTCGTCCACAAACTGACGGATGGCGGCGACAGGCTCTTTGTGGAGCACCATGCTCTTGCCGAAGATGATAAACTCGGGACGGTACTGCTCGATGACCTTCTTGGTCTCCTCCACGTCGATCTTGTAGGGATTGTCCTTGCAGACGGGGAAGCTGACCACGGCGGAGCGCTCGGTGACGGGATCGACCGCCACATAGTCATGCAGCGCGCCCATGGGCTGAGCGGACAGGTGGCCGCCCTTGAGGATGTTGTTGTGGAGGATATAGCCCAGACGCTTGGGGTTCTCCTTGCGGTTCAGACGGTTTTTCCAATCCATCAGGGAGGAGAAGACCGCCATGTTGGACATCTGGCCGGAGATCACGCGGGTCTCCACCTCGGTGCAGCCCAGATACTGGCGCATCTGCTCCACCAGCATATGCTCCACCTGATCGATGAACTTGGTGCCCTGATAATAGAAGATATCCTGATTGTAGAAGGAGGTGATCTTCTTGTGCTC
>CADBTM010000004.1 GCA_902797555.1 Oscillospiraceae bacterium | reverse complement strand
CGGATGGAGTTTGATTACGACTATGCGGACCGGGAGATCGTCCCCGACGGGGGCGTGCTCTTTCTGGTGCGGAGGGAAAGCGGAGAAAAGCTGCCGCTGCTCTTTGCCGAAATCAAGCGTCAGGGCACCAACGATGCCCGGGCGAAGGAGGGCAAAAAGCGCCAGGCGGTGGGCAACGCCATCGAGCGTCTGGGGAAAAAACTCACCGGCATCCGCGCCATGATGAATCAGGACAAGGTAACGCCCTTCGTCTGCTTCGGATGGGGGTGCGATTTTGCCCCCGCGGAGAAGACCGTCCTTTCCAAGGTCAGCATGCTCAATGAGTTTTATCCCCTCAACCGGACCTATGTCTTCAAGCGGGACGGCAGCGCCGATCACAACGCCTATGCGCCGGTGTCCATGTATTTTCGGGAGAAGGCCTGGACAGAGGCGGAAATGACCGATATCATGAAGGAGATCGCCGAAACCACCTTCCGGTATTATGTCTTTTGAAAATCGAACAAATGTTGCATTTTTCGGAAAAGTATGGTAGACTGAACTTGTAAAAATACTCTACATCAACGAGGTGCATTATGGATAAACAAAAAGCTTTGGAAACCGCCCTGCAGCAGCTGGAAAAGCAATACGGCAAGGGAACGGTCATGCGTCTGGGCGAAAACGCCGCCATGCAGGTTGAGGCTATCTCCACCGGGTCGGTGTCGCTGGACGTGGCGCTGGGTATCGGCGGCGTTCCCCGGGGACGCATCATCGAGATCTACGGTCCCGAGTCCTCCGGTAAAACCACCCTTGCCCTCCATGTGATAGCCTCCGCCCAGAAAAAGGGCGGCGAAGCCGCCTTTATCGACGCCGAGCATGCCCTCGACCCCGTGTATGCCAAGGCGCTGGGCGTGGACACCGACAGCCTGTTGGTTTCCCAGCCGGACACCGGCGAGCAGGCTTTGGAGATCGCCGAAGCGCTGGTTCGCTCGGGCGCCATCGACGTGCTGGTGGTGGACAGCGTTGCCGCCCTTGTCCCCAAGGCCGAGATCGAGGGCGAGATGGGCGACAGCTTTGTGGGCCTGCAGGCCAGACTGATGAGCCAGGCGCTGCGCAAGCTGGCGGGCGCCATTTCCAAGAGCAACTGCGTGGTCATCTTTATCAATCAGCTTCGTGAAAAGATCGGCGTCATGTACGGCAATCCCGAGACCACCACCGGCGGCCGGGCGCTCAAGTTCTATGCCAGCGTCCGCATCGAGATCCGCCGCATCGAGACGCTGAAAAACGGCACCACCCCCGTGGGCAACCGGGTGCGGGCAAAGGTGGTCAAAAACAAGATCGCGCCCCCCTTCAAGGAGGCGGAGTTTGACATCATGTACGGCGAGGGCATCTCCAAGATCGGCGAGCTGGTGGACATGGGCGTCAAGTTTGGCTTTGTGCAAAAGTCGGGCGCCTGGTTCTATCGGGGCGACGAGCGCCTGGGACAGGGCAGAGACGCCGCCAAGCAGTATTTCAAAGAGCATCCCGACGTGGCCGAAGAGGTGGAGGCCGCCATCGTGGCAAAGCTCACCGGCAAGGACGAGCCCAAAAAGGCCGACGAGCCCAAGGCTCCCGCAGCAGCTCCCGCCCGTTCGGGCAGAGGCGGGAACAAGGGCAGCGTGGAGGTCTTTGCCGACGATTTTGAAGACGACGACTGATCCCGCCATAGGATAGACCATGGAGGAAAACAGCAGAGAGCGCGCCCTGCAGATGGCGGCCAACGTGCTGGAATACCGCCAGCGCAGCGCCCGCGCGCTGTATGACCGTCTGCTGGAAAAGGGCTGCGCCGGGGAGGATGCCGCCTACGCGGTGGCGCGTCTGATCGAGCTGGGGTATCTCAACGACGGGGAATATGCCCGTCTTCTGGTGCGGGAGCTGTCCGGTCGGGGCTATGGCGCGGGACGGATCCGCATGGCGCTCCGGGAAAAAAAGCTGGAGCCTGCCGACATCGACGCCGCCATGGAGAGCTATGTGCTCAACGAGGACAAATTGACCGCTTTGGCAAAGGCCAAGCTGAAGGGACAGACCGATCGGAAAAGCCTCAAGCGGGCGGCCGACGCTCTGTTCCGCAAGGGCTATTCGTGGGAAGAGATCCGCGCAGCTCTGTCCCGCGCCGGAGCGGACGACGGCGGGGACGAAATGGAATAAAGCCCGATCTGGGCGAAAACAGGATGGAAACAACGTGACCAAAATCTTTCTTCTTTCTTTGGGATGCGCCAAAAATCTGGTGAATTCCGAGCTGATGCTGGGGCGCCTGCGGGCGGCGGGCATGGAGATATGCGAAAGCCCGGAAGGGGTGGACGCCGCCATCGTCAATACCTGCGGCTTTATCGACAGCGCCAAAAGCGAGGCCATCGAGGCCATTCTGGAGCTGGCCGAGCTGAAAAAGCAGGGGCTGATCCGGGCGCTTATCGTCACCGGCTGCCTCACCCAGCGCTATCAGCAGGAATTTTTGAAGGAGCTGCCCGAGGTGGACGCCGCTCTCGGTACAGGCAGCTATGACAGCATCGTGGAGGCCGTTCAGGCGGCACTGCTGTCCACCGGACAGCGCGCCTATTTTGCCCCGCGGGAGCAAAGCATCCTCATGGGCGAGCGGGTGCTGCTCACCGGTCAGTATTCCGCCTATCTGCGCATCGCCGAGGGCTGTGACAACCGGTGCTCCTATTGCGTCATCCCCCTCATCCGCGGCGCCTTCCGCTCGGTTCCCATGGAACAGCTGGTGGAGGAAGCGCAGCGTCTGGCACAGGCCGGCATAAAGGAGCTTTTGGTGGTGGCGCAGGATATCACCCGCTACGGTCTGGATCTGTACGGCAAGTGCAGTCTGGCCGAGCTGCTGCGCCGGCTGGAGCAGGTGGAGGGCATCCGCTGGATCCGTCTCCACTATCTCTATCCCGACGAGCTGAGCGACGAGGTTCTGGAGGTCATCGCCTCCAGCCGCAAGATCCTTCATTATTTCGACATCCCCATCCAGCACGTCAACGATCGCGTGCTGCGGGATATGAACCGGCGGGGCAGCGGCGCCCTCATCCGGGAGCGCATCCGC
Source organism: Oscillospiraceae bacterium (assembly GCA_902797555.1). Lineage (GTDB taxonomy): Bacteria > Bacillota > Clostridia > Oscillospirales > Butyricicoccaceae > UBA4644. The sequence continues at coordinate 7,863 of CADBTM010000004.1, read as the reverse complement.
CGCCTGCGGGCGATGATGCCCGACGCCATTCTGCGCACCAGCCTGATCGTCGGCTTCCCCGGCGAGACCGAAGAGGAATATCGGGAGCTGTACGACTTTTTGGAGGAATACCGTCTGGAGCGGGTGGGCGTCTTCTGCTATTCTCAGGAGGAGGGCTCGCCCGCGGCGGAGATGCCCGATCAGATCCCCGAAGAAATAAAGGAGCGCCGACGCGCCGAGATCTACGCCCTGCAGGAGCAGGTGATGGATGACTTTTCACAAAAGCAGATCGGACGCACCCTGGAGGTGCTGTGCTGCGGACGGGAAGGGGAGACCTGTCTCGGACGGAGCTATATGGATTCGGTGGACATCGACGGAACGGTGTATTTTGACAGCGATACCGCGCAGGAGGGCGACTTTGTCACCGTCCGCGTGGACTACGCCGAGGGCTGTGACCTGTACGGCACCGTCCTCGAAGATTGATTTTTCCCCCAGGAGGTTTTTCTATGACGATCCCCAATATTCTCACCTGTATTCGTGTGCTGCTCATTCCGGTGTTTATGGTGCTGGCCTATCGCCACACCCCCGGCTGTGACATTGCGGCGCTGGCGGTTTATGTGATCGCCTGCATCACCGACTTTATCGACGGCAAGCTGGCGCGTGCATGGAATCAAGTGACCAACTTCGGCAAGTTTATGGATCCCGTGGCCGACAAGCTGCTGGTGATGGCCGCGCTGCTCATCTTTGTGGAGGACGGAACGATCTCCGCGTGGATGGTGGCCATCATTCTGGGACGGGAGTTTCTCGTGTCGTCCCTGCGGATGGTGGCCGCCGCCCAGGGCAGCGTCATCGCCGCAAACTATTGGGGCAAGGTCAAGACCGCCATCACCATGGTGACACTGATCTTCCTGCTGCTGCGTCTCGACCCGGTAATGATCGGCGGCATTTCGCTGCAGACCATCCTGATCTGGTTGACGGTGATCCTCACCGCCATCTCGGGCGCGACCTATGTGATCGATAATTTCGCCGTTGTCAAAGACGGCTTTACCCAGAAAGGAAAATAAACCTATGCTTCTCTACAATTCTCTCACCCATACCAAAGAGGAATTCTTCACCAACGAGCCCGGCAAGGTCAAGCTGTATACCTGCGGCCCCACGGTGTATCACTTTGCCCACATCGGCAATCTGCGCACCTATATGATGGAGGACGTGCTGGACAGATATCTGCGCTATCAGGGCTATGACGTGCTGCGCGTAATGAACATCACCGACGTGGGGCACCTTTCCTCCGACGCCGACACCGGCGAGGACAAGATGCTCAAGGGCGCCCGCCGGGAGCACAAGACGGTGATGGAGATCGCCAAATACTATACCGACGCCTTCTTTGACGACTGCCGCAAGCTCAATATCCGCATTCCCGACGTCATCGAGCCTGCCACCGGCTGCATCCCCGAGTTCATCCACATGATCGAGGTGCTGCTGGAAAAGGGCTATGCCTATCTGGCCGGGGGCAACGTCTATTTCGACACCTCCAAGCTGAAGGAATACTATGTCTTCAACAAGCACGAGGAAGAGGATCTGATGGTGGGCGTCCGCGAGGGCGTGGAGGAGGACACCAACAAGCGCAACAAAAACGACTTTGTGCTGTGGTTTACAAAGTCCAAGTTTGAGGATCAGGCCCTCAAGTGGGATTCCCCCTGGGGCGTGGGCTATCCCGGATGGCATATCGAGTGCTCCTGCATCTCCATGAAGCACTGCGGCGAGTATCTGGATATCCACTGCGGCGGCATCGACAATGCCTTCCCCCACCACACCAACGAGATCGCCCAGAGCGAGAGCTATCTGGGACACAAGTGGTGCAATTTCTGGTTCCATGTGCTCCACCTCAACGACAGCACCGGAAAGATGTCCAAATCCAAGGGCGAGTTCCTCACCCTGTCCAAGCTGCAGGAAAAGGGCTACGATCCCATTGCCTACCGCCTGTTCTGCATGCAGAGCCATTATCGCCGCAATCTGGTCTTTACCTATGAGGGGCTGGATAACGCCGCGGTCACCTACAACAAGCTGGTCGCCCGCATCGCCGCCCTCAAGGACGCTGACGCGCCGGTGGACGAGGCTGCTGCCGAGGCCCTGCGGACAAAGTTCCGCGAGGCGCTGGACAACGATCTGAACACCTCTCTGGCGGTGACCGCCCTTTACGATGTGTTGAAATACAAGACCGACGACCACACCAAGCTGGCCGTGCTGGGCGAGATGGACACCGTGCTGGGGCTGAACCTGCTGGACGCCGCCGCCAAAAAGCGGGAGGAGCAAAAGCAGGCCGCGGCACAGGCCGCAAAGCAGGCGGGCACCTATACCGTGGTGGCCGAGGGCTGCGAGCCCGACGCCGCCGTGGAGGAGCAGATCCGCGCCCGCTACGATGCCAAAAAGGCCAAAAACTTTGCCGAGGCCGACCGCATCCGCGATGCCCTCAAGGAGCAGGGTGTGGAGATCGTCGACGTGCCCGGCGGCGCAAAGTACCACAAAAACTGAGATGAAGATCTCCGTCATCGGCTATAGCGGCAGCGGCAAGTCCACTCTGGCACAAAAGCTGGGGGAGCGCTTGTCGCTGCCCGTCTTGCATCAGGACAGCGTCCACTGGCTGCCCGGCTGGCGCGAGCGGGATCCCGCCGAATCCGATGGGATCGTGAACGCCTTTCTGGACGCCCATCCCGAGGGCTGGATCATCGACGGAAACTATCGCAAGATGGCCTATGCCCGGCGCATGGCTGAGGCGGACAAGATCGTGTGTCTGGAGTTTTCCCGCCTCACCTGTCTCTACCGGGTGATCAAGCGTTGGCTGACCAACTGGGGCAAGACCCGCCCGGATATGGGTGAGGGCTGTACGGAAAAGGTGGATTGGGCCTTTGTCCGCTGGGTGCTCAGGGATGGGCGCAGCCCCGCCATACGGCAGCGCCGCCGCGCCCTGAGGGAGCAATACCCGGAAAAATACGTTTTGCTCACCCGACAAAAAGATGTGGATCGCTTTTTGCGGGAGATGACGGAGAAACCATCATGATCTATCCCAAATATTTGAAACAGGGCGACGTCATCGGCATCACCGCCCCCTCGGGCGGCATCAACGGGGACAAGCTGCCCTCTTATCTGCTTTCCCTGGAGCATCTGCGCCGGCAGGGCTGGCGCATCCGGGAGACCGACAACGTGCGCCTGCCCTGCGAGCCCTCCTCTCCCGCGCCCCAACGGGGACGGGAAGTGAACGAGCTGATCGCGGACGACGGTGTAAAGGCCATCCTGTGCGCCGCGGGAGGCGAGTTTTTGTGCGAGTGTCTGCCCTATGTGGACTATGACGCCATCGCCGCCCATCCAAAGTGGGTGCAGGGCTATTCCGACCCCACGGGGCTGCTCTTTTCCATCACCACCCGGCTGGACATCGCCACGATCTATGGGCCCAACGCCGGGGGATATGGCTTTGAGACCCTCCATCCCGCGCTGCAAAACAGTCTTGCCCTCCTGGGGGGCGAGCTGTCTGTCCAGCGCAGCTTTGATCGGTTTCAGCCCTTTTTTGCCGAGGAGAGCAGGAGGGGCTACAACCTGACCGAGCCGGTCTGCTGGGAGAGCGGAAACGGCGGCTTTTCTGCCGAAGGACGGCTGCTGGGCGGCTGTCTGGACGTGCTGGAAAGCGTGCTGCTGGGCACTCCCTTTGAACATGTAAAGGGCTTTACAGAGCGCTACGCCCATGACGGCGTGATCTGGTACTTTGACATTTTCTCCATGACGCCCGAGCAGGTGTTTTACGCCCTGTGGCGCATGGGACAGGCGGGCTGGTTCCGCACCGCAAGGGCATATCTGTTCGGCCGTGTGGCCATACCCAACACCCAGTTCAGCCTCCTCGGCGAGTATTCCGCCGCCGTGCGCCGGGCACTGGGCGAGAATGCAAAGACCGTCTTCCACGCCGATATCGGCCACGTCAAGCCCGCCTTTACGCTTGTCAACGGGGCAATGGGACGTGTGACGGTAGAAAACGGCGGAGGCACGCTGGAAACGGAGCTTGTATGAAATCTTCTTTGGAACAACACAATTTTGACCTGTGGCAGCCCACCTACGATGCGGACGTGATCGCCTGCGACGAGGCAGGGGACTATCCCTTTGCCGGCTACCGTGCGCTGCAGGATCAGGTGTTTGAAATCATCCACGCCCGTCCGGGCGTATCGGTGCTGGACCTGGGCTGCGGCACAGGCCAGATGGCCGCGCGTCTGCTGCGGGCGGGGCATCCGGTCACCGGACTGGACTTTTCTCCCGCCATGCTGGCTTGTGCGCGGGAAAACGCGCCCGGGGCGCGTCTGGTGCAGGGCGAGCTGTCGCCCGAGCTTCCGGAACTGCTGGCAGGGGAGACCTACGACTGCATCCTTGCCGCCTATTCCCTTCATCATCTGACCGACGAGGAAAAATATGCGCTTCTCCGGGCGCTGGCAAAGCGGCTGCGCCCCGACGGCGTCATCCTTGTGGGGGACGTGTCCTTCCCCACGCGCGCGGGGCTGGAAGCCTGTCGGGAGGCCTATGACGACGAGTGGGACGAGGAGGAGTATTATTTCGTCCGGGACGAGCTGGAGGCGGCTCTCCCGGAATATGACATCGATTGCATCCCCATCTCCTTCTGCGCCGACGTATATCTTCTTTCCCCGGCCAATATCAATTGAAACAGGAGCGCCTTTTTCATGGAAAAACAGCCCGATACGCTGGAAGGCGTCGTAGAATCCATCATTTTCAAAAACGAAGAAAACGGCTATACCATCGCCCGCGTGTTTCTGGACGAGGGGGGCGTGACCACGGTGGTGGGAACGCTGCCCTGCCTCGGCGCGGGCGAGCATCTTTCGGCCACCGGGAGCTATACCGTCCACCCCCAGCACGGATCCCAGTTTCAGGTGGAAAGCTATCTGCGGGAAATGCCCGAGGACGAGGAGGGCATCTATGCCTATCTGGCCTCCCGGGTGATCCGGGGCATCGGCCCCAAAACCGCGGGGCTGATCGTGGACGCCTTTGGGGCGGAGACCTTTGACGTGCTGGCGAGCGATCCCCAGCGCCTGTCCCGCATCCGGGGCATCACGCTGAGCAAGGCAAAGGAGATCCAGCGGGAGTTTTTGCGGCTCAACGCCATGCGGATGCTGCTGGAGCTGCTGGCGGAGTACAGTCTGCCCACCCGCTTTGCTGCCGGACTGATGGCAGAGTATGGGGATGGCGCCGCCGAGGCGGTGCGATCCGATCCGTATCTGCTGTGCCGGGATCCCTATCTGCTGTCCTTTTATGACGCAGATCGGGTGGCGGGCGATCTGGGCGTGGGGGAGGATGACCCCATCCGTCTGGAGGCGGGCATCCTTTATGTGCTCCACTTTAACCTGCAGGCGGGGCATACCTTTTTGCCGGAGGACAAGCTTTTGCAGGCGGCCTGCCGGCTGCTGGAGCGGGAGGAGGATTGGCTGATTCCCCATCTCCGCGCTCTGGAGGAAAAGGAGACCGTGGTGCGGGAAACCATCCAGCAGCGCCCCGTGGTCTATCTCTCCTATGTGTGGCAGCAGGAGACCTATGCCGCCCGTCAGGTGGCGAGGCTGCAGGCCATGCATCTGGAGGCGCCCCCCAATCTGCAACGCATGCTGGCAAAAATGGAGGCCGAAAGCGGGCTCACCTATGCCGAAAAGCAGCGGGAGGCCATCTGTCTGCCCTTTTCCTCGGGGATCACGCTGATCACCGGCGGCCCCGGCACAGGCAAAACCACGGCGCTGATGACCATGGTGCGTCTTTGTGAGGCTTACGGCCTCACTACCCTCCTTGCCGCGCCCACCGGACGGGCGGCAAAGCGCATGACCCAGCTGTGCGATCAGGAGGCAAAGACCATCCACCGCCTGCTGGAGCCTGCCTTTGACAAGGCCGGAAACCTGATTTTTCAGAAAAACAGCGGCGATCCGCTGAAGTGTGACGTGGTCATCGTGGACGAGAGCTCCATGCTGGAGCTCAGCCTTGCGGCGTCCTTGCTGGAAGCCCTGCCTCTTCACGCCCGTCTGGTGCTGGTGGGCGACGCCGATCAGCTTCCGCCCGTGGGAGCGGGCAGCTTTTTTGCCGATCTGCTGCGAGTAGAGGCGCTGCCCCAGGTGCGCCTCACCGAGATCTTCCGTCAGGCACAGGGCAGCGATATCATCGTCAATGCCCATTTGTTCAATCGGGGTGAGATGCCTCAGCTGCGCAAAAACACCGGCGACTTTTTCTTTTCGGTGAGCCGCTCCGCCGAGAGCACGGTGGATACCGTGGTTTCCCTGATGGCAAAGCGCATTCCCGAGCATTTCGGCATCTCCCGGGAGGAGGTGCAGGTGATCTGCCCCTCCCGACAGGGACCCTGCGGCACCGAGAGTCTCAACCGCCTTCTGCAGGCCGCCCTCAACCCGCCTTCTCCCGATCGGGGCGAGGTGCCATATGGAGAGGCCGTTTTCCGCACAGGCGACCGGGTGATGCAGATCCGCAACAACTATGACCGGGTGTGGAAGCGCATCGAGCCGGCGGAGACTGGAACGGGCGTCTACAACGGGGACACCGGCACGGTGGTGCTGGTAGATCGGGCGGCACGGATGATGATCGTCCGCTTTGACGACCGGGAGGCCGACTATGATTTTGACGATCTATCCGAGCTGGAGCATGCCTATGCCGTCACTGCCCACAAGGCGCAGGGCAGCGAGTTTGCCGCCGTCATCATCCCCGTCTTCTCCGCGCCCCAGCGGCTGCTTAGCCGCAACCTGCTCTATACCGCCGTCACCCGGGCAAAGCGCCTTCTGGTGATGGTGGGCAGGGAAGAGATGGTGGCGCAGATGGCGGAGCGCGCCGACGCCCACAAGCGGTACAGCGCCCTGCGCTGGCGGGTAAAGGAGCTGTGCCATGGGGATTAAGGAACTGCTGTTCCCGCCCAAATGCATGCTGTGCGGCAATCTGCTGGGCGGGGAAGAGGAGATCTGTTCCGATTGCCGCGCCGCCATCCTGCTCAACACCGCGCCGCCCCGGATGGGCGGCAACGGGAGCTATGATCTGGCGGCTGCGGGACTGTGGTATGAGGGCAGCGTGCGCCGTGCCATCCACGGACTGAAATACCACGAAAAGCAAAGCTATGCCCGCCCGCTGGCGCGGGTGATGGAATATACCCTCCGGCACAAGCTGGAGGTACAGCCCGATCTGGTGACCTATGTCCCCACCAACCCCTCCACGCTGAAAAAGCGGGGCTATGATCAGGCCGAGCTGCTGGCGGAGGAACTGGCAAAGCGTCTGTCGCTGCCTCTTGTTCACGCCCTGGAAAAGACCCGTGAGACCCACGTCATGCACGATCTTACCCCGGAGCAGCGGCGGGAAAACGTAAAGGGCGCCTTTCGCCTGCGGTGCGATCGGGAGATCGTGCAGGGCAAACGCATCCTCATCGCCGACGACGTGCTGACCACCGGCGCCACCCTTTCGGCCTGTGCCGCCGTCCTCAAGCAGGCGGGCGCGACGGAGGTGTACGGCCTGTGCGCCGCCGCCGGACGGAGGCACACCTCCCGTCCTCTGGGCTATCTGGAGCAGAGACCTTAGAAATCTTTAGAAAAAATAAAGAAAAACTTGTGCCTCGGTGGGTTGAAATGCTTCCGGGGATTGGATATAATAAAAGACACTGAAAAAAATATGGGGTGATACTATGCTGTTTTCCGGCAATGATATCGGAATAGATCTGGGAACTGCTTCGGTTCTCGTGTTTGTAAAAGGGAAGGGCATCATGCTGTGCGAGCCCTCGGTGGTCGCCATCGACAAGAATACCGGCAAGACTCTGGCCATCGGTTCGGAGGCACAGAGCATGCTGGGGCGCACCCCCGGCAACAT
>CADBTM010000003.1 GCA_902797555.1 Oscillospiraceae bacterium | reverse complement strand
TGGTGGAGATAAGCGGGATCGAACCGCTGACCTCTTGAATGCCATTCAAGCGCTCTCCCAGCTGAGCTATACCCCCATATTTACTTCCGGCCTTTCTTGACCGCTTGTTTATAATAGCACAAGGAAGGCCGGTTGTCAAGCACAAAAATGAAAAAATTCCTGCTTTTTCAGTCCATGTTTTTGCGATCAGCGATCTTCCATCTCTTCCGGTTATAGACCTTGCCGCTGGGGACGGTGCGGCTGATCGGGCTGACGCCCTCCCAGGTGCCCCGCTGCCGACTGTGATATTCCTTCTGGGCTTTTTTGCTCATTTTGCGGATGGGAACGGTTTTCATGTTATTTCTCCTTTTTGGCGGATTGCAGGGTATCCAGCGAATCCCGGAATACGAAAAACCGCTGATACAAAAACTCGGTCACCAGGTTGACCGCCATATTCAGCCCGGTCACCAGATACTCGTTCCAGCCGTAGCGCATGGTGAGAATGTCCTCTGCCTTGGCGGAAAGGGGGGTGAAGACGGCGTAAAAGAGGGCGACCTTCAGCATGGCTTTTGGCACATTGGTGGCCGACTGGAAGGTAAACCTGCGGTTGAAGGTAAAGTTCCACAGCACCGACAGCACCAGTGCGATCACATAGCTCACCCAATAGGACAGATGCAGCGTCTCGTTGAGCAGGGTGAAGGTGACGATCTCGATGATGCCCGCGCTGGCGGAAAACAGCGCAAACTTGAGTACCCGTTTCCATTCTTTCATGGGATCAGCTCCGTTTCCACTTTTTGATCCAATCGTTTCCGTAGACGATGGCCTCGGTGACCAGACCGAGGATGAGGGCGGCGGCGACGTCCACCGCCGAATGCTGCTTGACGAACATGGTGGCCAGGGCGATGAGGATCACCGACAGCAGGATGCCAAGCTTTTTCCACATGGCCAGCTTGCCGTCCTTCCAGCACACCGACAGGATGCCCAGCGAATAGGCCACATGGAGAGAGGGGCAGACGCCGGTGCTGGTGTCAAAGCCATAGATGATGCCCATCACCCACGTGAAGAAGTTGTTCCGGTCAAAAACCTCCGGCCGCAGATCCTGCCGGGAGGGGTAGAGGATGTAGGTCGCCATGGCGATGACCTGGGTGATGATGATAAAGGTCTGGAGCTTTTTAAAGCTTTCCACATCATACAGCGCGTAATTGAGCAGCGAGCCCGCCACCAGAACATACCAGAAAACGTAAAAGATGACAAAGTATTCGCAGAAGGGGATCCAGTCGTCCACGATGCAGTGCATGGGGTGGCATTTTTCTGCGGGGATCAGATTTTCCGTGAGAAAGTACAGGATAAAATATCCCACCCACCCCAGCAGATACTTGAGATGGGAAAAGCGGGGATCGTTCAGCTTGTTCAGACGAAAGCCGCGGTAATCAACAACAGGCTTTGGCATGGGTTCACCTCGGAAGATTTTCGGGATACTCCCGCTTGGGAATGTTGCGGTAAGGAATGACCGTGTGCCGGGGCAGGCTCTCGGCCAGCGCGGTGATGCTCTCGGCGCACAGGGAGCAAATGCGCTGCCGCTCGTCGGCGATGGGCGCTGAGGGATCAAAGGCGATGGGCTTGCCGTATACCATCTTTTTCAGCTTGGGCGCAACATAAAACGGGACGAAGGAGAGCTTCTTCCCGGTGCGCTTGTAATACAGCTTTGCCACGTCCACAAAGTTTTCCTGAAAAGCGTAGACGATGTGGTTGTACTTTTCGGCCTTTTCGGGAAAGATCACCACGTCGGCGCCCTCCTGCAGACGCTGCACGGTCTGACGGAAGGTGGTCATCACCCGCATGTCGTAATAAACGGGGATGGTGTTGGCGTTGTTGAACAGGCACACCGCCAGCGGCGCGATGAGATGGGACAGGATGTGATAAAACCACTGAACGGACTTTGGCTTGTCCCGCCAAAAGTCGGAAAAGGCATAGCCGGGAACCTCCTTGAGCACCATCATCTGGGCGGCGCACCAGGTGTAGCGCAGCCGGGGAGAATGAAGCTCGCAGGCCAGAGGGCCGTGCATCTGGCTGTGGTTGCCCACAAGGATCGCCGGCTCGTCCGGGAGATTTTCCACGCCTTCGGTTTGGATTTTGGGATAAAACACCCACACCAGCCACCGGATGATGCGGTAGAGCAGGGAGGGCTTTTTTTCTGTCTCTTGCATAGTGAACCTCTGTTTTCACGGGACTGAACAGCGCCCGTCCAAAACAGATTTATTTTAGCCCTTTCCGCCAAAAATCGCAAGGCAATGGAACGTTTTTCTCCATGAATAAGCGGAAAATTTCCAAAATAGTCACAAAGCGGCAGCCCGCGGGAGATCATTCTCCCAAAACCAGCGCCAGCATATTTTTAAGCTCGTCGGCGCTCATGGCACCCACATGGGCGGCCACGATATTGCCGTCTCCGTCGATGAGGACGGTGGCGGGGATGCTGTTGACGCCATAGGCCATGGCGCCGCTGTATTCGGTGTCAAAATACACGGGGAAGGAATAGCCCCTGTCGGCGATAAAGGCTTTGGCTCTGTCCACCGTGTCCCGGGAGCCGTCGGTGAGATCCACCATCATAAACTGGATCCGGTCGCCGTATTCCTTCCATGCGTCGTCAAAGGCGGGCATTTCGTTCTGGCAGGGACCGCACCACGTCGCCCAGAAATTGACGATCACCGGCGCGCCCTTTCGGTCGGATAGCCTGACGGTGTTTCCGCTTTCGTCCAATACGGTAAAGTCAGGGGCGGGAGTTTTATCGGATGTGTCCGGCGCGGCGGCCTCCGGGCGATATTGCTGGGACAGTCTGGAATAGAGCAGCCAGCCTCCGGCCAGCACCAGCAGCAGGCACAGCGCCAGCGCCACGATTTTTTGACTTTGCTTCACGGTGTTCCTCCTTTTACGACAGCAGCGACAGCAGACGGTTCATCCATCCCGCCATCATGCACAGACCCACAACGATCAGAAACCCTCCGCACACCCGATTGATGATGCGGTAATGGGTCTTTACCCAGCGGAAGGCGCCCTCCAGCCGCCCGATGAGGACGGCGGACAGCAGAAAGGGGATGCCCAGTCCGGCGGAATAGGCCAGCAAAAGCAGCAGCCCCTTGCCCACCGACCCGGAGGCCGAGGCCATCATCAGCGCCGAGCCCAGAAACACGCCGATGCAGGGGGTCAGGGAGAGAGAATAGATCACGCCGAAGACAAAGGCGGATGCCGCCCCGTCCACCGGGTGCTCGCCCTGCATCCCCCGCAGGAACGGCAGGGGGAGGATCTCCAGATAGCTGAGACCGAACAGGATCACGATCGCGCCGCAGATCACCTCGACCGCACGGCGGTGCTGGGCAAAAAAAGCGCCCACCGTCCCGGCAAAAACGCCCATGGCGCAAAAGATCACCGAAAAACCCAGTACAAAGCAGATCGCCAGCGGCAAGGGAGACCGGCGGTTCTTGCCCATCCCGGCAAAATAGCTGAGATAGACCGGCAGCATGGGCAGCATGCAGGGGGAGAGGAAGGAGATCACGCCCTCCAGAAAAGTAATCAGATATTGCATTGCAATTTCCTCCGTCATTCCTTTTATAGTATACACGATATCCCCCGGAAAAGGCAATCCAAAAAACATATTTCCCGGCGGTTGACCGTGTATTCCTGCTGTGCTACAATAAAGTCAGACCAAACAGGGAGGAAAAAAGAATGAAACGTCTGCTTGCTGTGATGATGATCGTGACCATGCTGCTGGGCTGCATGGGCGTGGCGTCCTTTGCCGAGGGCGAAACCCCCGTGGAGCGCCCGGTGATCACCAACTCTCCGCTGGTGATCCTCTATGAAGAGAGCACCGACACGCTGATGTATGAAAAACGGATCGACAGCACCAACGCCCCCGCCAGCATGACCAAGGTGATGACCGCCGTGCTGGTGCTGGAATACGATCCCGAGCTCAAGGGCAGCACCACCGTCTCTGCCGACGCCATCTCCGACAAATACTGCTATTGGATGAACGACAACCATCTGCTGGCCGGAGAAGAGCTGACCGTGTGGGATCTGATGAACTACCTGCTCATCCCCTCGGGCAACGAGGCGGGCACCGTGCTGGCCGAATATGTGGCAGGCGATATTCCCACCTTTATCGATATGATGAACGCCAAGGCCAAGGAGCTGGGCATGACGCGCACCCACTATGAGGATCCCCACGGCCTGTCCGAGGAAAACAAGATCACTTGCGAGGATATGCTCAAGCTGTGCCGCTATGCCATGACCTTTGAAAACTTCCGCAAGATCGTCAGCACCAAGCAGGGCAATCTGCCCGAAAACGAGATCCGCCCGTACCCCATCCGCTATTCCACCACAAACCGGGTGATGAATCCCCGGGGACAGAGCCGCTATGACACCGGCTTTACCGAGGACATCATCGGCATCAAGACCGGCTATATCCGCGTGGCGGGCAACAATCTGGCCTGCTGCATGGTGCACGGCGACCTGACCTTCTACAGCGTGGTCATGCACGCCCACGACGAGCAGCAGCCCGACGGCACCTGGCTGGAGGGACACTATATGGACACCCGGGAGCTGATGGTGTGGGCGCGCTCCTTCCAGAAGTTCGGCTATGCCGCCGGCGACGAGGTGACCACGGTGGAAAGAGGCATGCACGCTTCCGAAATCCGCCTGCTGGCCAAGGACGATATCTATGCTCTGGGACAGACCGGCGTGGACGAAAAGGTGGAGCTGAACAAGATCCCCCTGCGGGTCAAGGCCGGAGACGTGCTGGGCAAGCTGACCGTCAGCGACGAGTTTGGCAATGTGCGGGAGACCGAGCTGGTTGCCGCCGAGGACGTGTTTGTGGGGCCCATCCTCTATGTGATCCCCTGCATCGCCGTGGCGCTGGTCATCTTGGCCGCTGCCCTCATCGCCCGCAGCCATAAGAAGGCGAAGAACTGATTTGTTCCATTTCGAGCTCCCCCTGAAAAGGGGGAGCTTTTCTTTTGTGTACGGATATGCTATAATTGCAGCAAAACTTGCATTTGGAGGAATGCCGCAAATGAGATCCCTTTTCCGCGCTGCCGCCACCGTGCTGACGCTGACGCTGCTTTTGACCGGAGCGGCCTGCGGAGGAAAAACGCCCGCCGCAGTGACCGAATCGCCCGCCCCGGTGCCTGCCGAGCCTGCGCCCCAGCCTCGGCCCGACCCTTCTCCGCTGCCGCCTGCTCCCGTCCAGCCTTCGCCGGAGGTGCTCGCCCTGCGGGAGAACTTTCCCACCATCGACGGATCCACCTCCCTCAAGCCGCTGGACGCCGCCGTGCGCGCGGGAGTGTTCGGCATTCCCTACGAGGAGGCCTATGCGCAGGTGACCCATACCACCACCTACGGTTCCTTTTACAATCTGCTGGACGGCAAGGTGGATATGATCTATTCCGTTCCCTTCAGCGAGGATCAGCGGACCCAGGCGGAGGAAGAGGGGCTGGAGCTGTGCTTTGAGCCGGTGAGCCGGGAGGGCTTTGTCTTTGTGGTCAATGGGGAAAACCCGGTGTCCGCTCTGACGCAGGAGCAGATCCGGGGGATCTATTCGGGAACGATCACCAACTGGAAGGAGGTGGGCGGCGACGATGCCCCCATCACCGCCTTTCAGCGCAACGCCGATTCGGGCAGCCAGAACTATATGATCGCTTTTATGGGGGATACTCCGCTGACAGACGCCCCCATCGAGCTGCGTCCCGCCTCCATGGTGGGGCTGATGGATGTGATCGCCGCTTATGACAACGCCAAATATTCCATCGGCTATTCGGTTTACACGTACGCCGCCGATATGTACTACGGTGCGTCGTCGGTCAAATTCATCGCTGTGGACGGGGTCGCCCCCTCCAAGCAGACCATGGCCTCGGGGGAGTATCCCCTCACCGGGCTGAATTACGCCGTATTTCCCGCCTCCGCTGCGGAGGATGCCCCTGTGCGCCGTCTGGCGCGGTGGATCCAGTCGGACGAGGGACAGCTCTCCATCGCCTCCGCCGGGTCGGTGACCCTGCGGGATATGGGCTATGACTATGGGGAAAAGACCCTCGACCGCTGGCAGGCCGTCGGCACGGGCGGAGAAGCCCTTACCGACAGCTATCGGTATTCGTCAAATATCCCCGTCCTGTGGGAGGGAGAGCTGCGCCCGTGGGAGGAGGGAATCTCCACCGGGCTCACCGCCCGCATCGACTGTCTGACGGACAAGGATCTGGAGCGGGAGGTCAACGCCTTTTTGCAGGATGCCCTTGCCCGAAGCGACGGGATGGCGGATGACATGAAAAAGACGATGGATGGCCTCAACCGGGTAAACGGCTATGATCCGGAGGACGAGGACAGCTTTCCCCTCTACGGCCTTTCCCGCATTTCTGCGGAGGACGGCTCCGGCGAATTCATCCCCTCCGCGCAGGTGGAGGTAAAGGCCGTCAACGGCTATCTCTCGGCGGCGGTGGTGATGGAATATGAGGAATGGGTGATGGAGGGCTTTGCGATCTGCTACGACGCCCAATGCGCCACATGGGATATGGTCACCGGACGGAGGCTGTCTCCCGAGGAACTGTTTGCCGACGGAGTAGACTGTGCCGCCGCGCTCAACGATTTCGTCTCGCGGAAAAGCGTCCTGCCCTACGATTCCTACGGAAGAGTGTACGGCCTGACGGGGGATTTTGCCGCCCTGCCCAAGGAGGGCGGATGGGCGATCACGCCCGATACGCTGTACGTCTTTTGCGAGCCCTTTGTCCGGGGCGCAATCCTGGATCTGGACGAACTGGAGGACGGCCTGCTGGTCACCCGCAGGGCTGAGGGCAGGGACATGACCGAGGCCTTTGAGCCGCCCGCCCAGACGTGGCGGGAGTTTCGCACGGTTCCCAATATGACCTATGAGCGGATGAGCGACGGCCTGTTCAGCGCGGCCTTTCTGCCCGAGACCACACCTGCCCACGCCGCGGCCAACGAGGATATGCGAACCTTTTTTGCACAAACCCTCAGCCGGGAGACGGTTGCAGCCCAGCTGGAAGAGCAGGGCTGGCAGGGCGATCCCGACGATCTGGAATGCTATGACTGCGACTGGTATCTGACCAATTACGGCGACCGCTGGGCGATGTTCGGCTCTTACGGCTCGTTTTACGTCCACGACGTCACCGAGGAGCGGTATCAGGACTATGAGCTCCCCGGAACGGGAGGCTGGAGGCTGTATGATCTCACCACCGGTGCGCACGTGACGCCGGAGGCGCTGGTCAAGGAGGGCTGGCAGGATCACGCCATGCTGGGGGCATACTCCGACTGGCAGGGAGAGCTGAACGAGCTCGACCTCTTCTCCGCCCAGCTCAACACCATCGCCGCCGTTCAAGCCGACGAGGAGGATCCCCTCTCCCCGTGGTACGTCAACCTGTGCATCCAGATCGAGGCGCCCGCGTGGGAGGATTTTGATTGGTACTATATCAACCTGCTGGTAGAGCCCGATTGGATCAAGTGGTAAGCCTATTTCTTAAGTTTTTATAAAACGCGGCCGAAAGGCCGCGTTTTTGCTTGACAAAACGGGAAGACTTGCTATAATCGTATTAACACAGTTAATACAGTTCATACAGTCAAGAAACAGGAGGCAGCTATGATCCCATTGAACAGCCGCGATCCGCGGCCGATCTACGAGCAGATCATGGATAACCTTCGCCGCCTGATCGTCAGCGGCGGCATGACGGCGGGAGAAAAGCTCCCCTCGGTGCGGGAGATGGCCTCGCAGCTGGCCATCAATCCAAACACCATCCAGCGCGCCTATCGGGAGCTGGAAAACGAGGGCTATATCCTCTCTCTTCCCGGAAAGGGCAGCTTTGTTGCCCGGCGGGAGGGCGTGGAGCAGACCCGCATCCGCTCCCTCTGGCGTCAGCTGGACGAGGCGGCGGCCGAGCTCCGCTTTGCCGGGGTGAGCGAAGAGGAAATTCTCCGTCACGTAAGGGAAGGAGCAAACCATGATTGAAGTAAAAAATCTGAGCAAGAGCTTTGACGGCTCTCCCGCGCTGCAGGGTCTGCAGCTTGAGGTGCCCAAGGGCTCGGTGTACGGCCTGGTAGGTCCCAACGGCGCCGGAAAGGCCACCTTCCTCCGGTGTCTGGCGGGGGTGTACCGT
>CADBTM010000002.1 GCA_902797555.1 Oscillospiraceae bacterium | reverse complement strand
TTCACCAGCTTGGCGATATCGGAGGCGGTTTCCAGGGTGGTCACGTCCACGTCCTCCACATAGGTGATGACGTCGCCCACCTGCATGCCCGCCTGATCGGCGGGGCCGCCCTCCACCACCGAGAGGATCTGAAAGCGGGTGCTCTCCTCGGTGGAATAGGTGACGCCGATGCCCACATAGGCGTTGGCATTGTCCTCGGTGATGCTGGCGGTCTCCTCCGCGGTGTAATAGGCCGACCACTGGTCGTTCAGCCCGTCCACATAGCCCTTGAGGGCGCTTTCCATGGCCGCGTGCTCGTCATAATCGGCCACGAAATATTTTTCCACAATGTCGGTGATCGAGCGCAGCTTGCCATCGCGGGATTCCGCCTGTTCCACGTCCTCCAGCTTGTTGGCGTAAAACTCGGTGGACAGGATATAGGTGATCATACAGGTCACTGTGGCGGCCAGCAGCATCAGCATCAGCGTGGTGCCCAGCCTGACAGTATGTTTTTTCATGGTATTGCTCCTTCCGCCTCAGCGGGATTATTTGAAGGTGTACGAGAAGCCCTTGAACTCGGTGAGGGGATCGTAGGTCACACCGTTTTTGGCGATCTCAAAGTGCAGATGGGGGGCGGTGGAATAGCCGGTGCTGCCGCTGTAGGCGATCACCTTGCCCTGAGTCACCTTGTCCCCCTTGGAAACCAGCCGCTTGCTCAGGTGGGCGTACAGCGTGGTGACGCCGCCGCCGTGGCTGATGATGATGTAATTGCCCCATGCCGAGCTGTAGGCCGAGGTGGTCACCGTGCCGCTGTTGGCGGCATAGACCTTGGTGCCGGTGGCGGCGCGGAGGTCGACGCCGGAATGCAGCTTGTACTTGCCGGTGACGGGATGGTTGCGCATGCCGTATTTGCAGGTGACCACATTGTTGGAGGCGGGCAGCGGCCACATAAAGGTGCCGCCCACATAGGTGCTCTGGGCCGCCAGCTTTGCCGCCGCCTTTTTATATTCGTCCAGCAGCTTTTCTTCCCTTTCGATCATGTCGTTATAGGCCTTGTTTGCGGCGCTCTTGGCGTTTTTGGCCTCCTCCAGACGCTTGACCTTTTCAGCGCGCTGAGCTTCCAGCTCCTTCATGTTGGCTTCCATCTCGGCGCGGGTCTCCTCGGCGTCGGCCTTGGTCTGTTCCAGATCAGCCTTTTCAAAGGCGACCCGATCCCGGATGGCCTTCAGCTGTTCAAACAGCTTTTCGTCCCGAACGGAGATCTGATGGATGATCTCCAGCCGGTTGAGAAAATCGGAAAAGCTGTCGGAGGACAGCAGGATATTGAGATAGCTGGTGTTGTTGTGCTCGGCCATATAGCGAACGCGATCCTTCATGTTGGCATACTGCCGCGCCTGTTCAGCCTCGCTCTCCTCCAGCTCGATGGTCTTTTCGCCGATCATGATGGTGAGCTGCTCCAGCAGCTCGTTCTGTACCTCGATCTCCTCCTCCTGCGCTTCGATCTGCCCGTCCAGCAGGCGGATCTGCTTGTCCAGCGCACTGATGTCGGAGGCGATGCCATCCAGTTCTTTTTTCAGTTCTTTCTTCTTTGCCGCGGCATCGTTGGCCTGCTTTTTCAGGGCGTCTACGTCGGCCTTGGTGACGGCGAAGATGGGCAGAGCGGACAAAATGACACCGCCCACCATCAGCAAAGCGAGGATGGCCGCAAGGATGCCCACGATGCGGCGCATGCGGCTCCGCTTTTTTTCGTAGCTTGTCTGTTTGCTCGTCTGTTTTTTCATGTTGTCACACCTTCAGGAACTTTCGGATGGTCAAAACGCTTCCGCCCACGCCGAGGATCAGTCCGGCCGCAAGCATCAGCCCCAGCACAGGCTGCCACACGTCGGTGAAGGGCACCATGGTGAAGATGGCCGTGCCCTTGGCCAGCTGGCCGGTGACGTAATGGTACACGCCCCACTGGACAAAGAAGGCCAGCACGGCGGCGCACACGCCCAGCGCCACGCCCTCCACCACGAAGGGCGCCCGGATAAAGTGGTTGGTGGCGCCCACCATGCGCATGACGGCGATCTCCTCCCGCCGTGCCAGCATGGCCAGCTTGACGGTGTTGGCGATGATGAAGACGCTGACGCCGCCCAGCAGAGCGATGAGGGTATAGGAGATCATGGCGGTCACCCGGCGGATCTGCACCAGACGCTCGGAAACCTCCTGATTGGAGCTGCTGGCTGCCACGCCGGAGATCTTTTCCAGCGCCTCCACCGTTTCCTTGTGGAGGGCAGGGTCTTTCATAAAGATCTGATAGCTGTCCCGCAGGGGATTGTCGTTGCGCAGTTCCTCCATCACATAGGCCTCGTCGCCCAGCGATTCGAGATACTGGTCAAAAAGCTGCTCTTTTGTGACAAAGGTGGCCGACTTGATGTTGTCCAGCGCCCGGATCTTTGCCCCCAGCGCCATGGCGTCCTGCCGTTCCACGCTTTCGTCGATGTATACCACGATCTCACTCTCTCCCGCCAGCTTGCGGATCTGGAGATCGATGTTGTAGGCCACAAGGGAAAAGATCCCGGTGATCATCAGGCAGGCGGCAATGACGGTGACGGCCGCCAGGCTGGTGATGCCGTGGACAAAGACGCTGGAGACGCCCTCCCGGACGAAATAGACAAAGCCGGCCTTGCGGCTGCTTTTGCTGTTTTTGCTCATTTTCCTGCCGCCTCCCGTTCCTTTTTCAGGTCAGATGGCATTTTGAGCTGAGGCAAAATGTCCAGATCGCCCAGAATGTCGTCCAAAAAGCTGTCCTCCGGCACGGGATCGGGACGCTCCGCAGAGGCAGGCGTCGTCTGCTGCGGCGGGGTCTCCTCCTCCGGGGGCGCAGAAGGCGCTTCTTCGGGAATGTCCTCCGCAGAGGGCTCTTCCGCGGGGACAGACACATTCGCAGAGGTTTCCTCCTCCCGGACCTCTACCTCCTCGGCATAGGCCTCCCCCTCTTCGGCGGACACCGTCACGCCCAGCTCCTCGGCCAGCACCTGCCGCTTGCGGGCAGAGGCAGCCGCCTGCTGGATGGCCTCCTCGGTGAGCTTGGTCAGATCGGGCCGCTCGTAATAGCCGCCCATCCTGTCGGAGATCACCATGCCGCCGTCGATGGCCACCACCCGCTTGGAGAACTGGTCCACGATCTCTCTGGCGTGGGTGACCACCACCACGGTGGTGCCCATGCTGTTGATCTTTTCCAGCAGCATCATCAGCTCGAGGCTGCGGGCGGGATCCAGGTTGCCGGTGGGCTCGTCGGCGATGATGGCGTCGGGGTTGTTGACCAGCGCCCGGGCGATGGCCACACGCTGCTGCTCGCCGCCCGAAAGCTCGGAGGGCAGCCGCCGCGCCTTGTGGAGCACGCCCACCAGATTGAGCACATAGGTGACCCGCTTTTTGATGATCTTTTGGGGGGCGCCCACCGCCCGCATCACAAAGGCCACGTTTTCATAGACCGATTTGTTTTCGATCAGCCGGAAATCCTGAAACACCACACCCACCGTGCGGCGCAGATAGGGGATGTCCCGCTGCTTGATGTTGCCGATATCATATCCGTTGACGAAGATCGACCCGGAGGTGGGACGGATCTCCGCAGTAAGCATTTTGATGATGGTGGACTTGCCGCTGCCCGATGGGCCGACGATGAAGACGAACTCTCCGTCGTCGATGGTTATGCTGACGCCCTTCAGCGCTTTCGTCCCGTTTTCATAGGTTTTGAATACGTCCTGCAGCTTGATCATGCGTTTCTCCTTCCAAGCAGGGGATTTGTTTACAAACCGGTAACAAAATCACCCTGCGGGCAAAAGACAGCTTTTGGCACAGGGTGCGCCCTGTGCCAAAGCAGCTCCCCGAAAGCTCGGGGCTCAGTTGTTGTTTTCTCTGGATTTCAGATATTGCTTGACCATCAGCGCCACCTTGAGAACGATGGCGTTGTCA
>CADBTM010000001.1 GCA_902797555.1 Oscillospiraceae bacterium | reverse complement strand
TGTTCACCCAGATCGGCCCCCTGCTGATCTACTTTGCCGGCGGCTATTTCATCATCAAGGGTCTGGACACCTCCCTCACCGTGGGCGCCATCACCGCCACCGTAGCGCTCATCAACCGGCTGTATCGCCCGCTACAGTCCCTGCTCAATCTGCAGGTGGACTTCACCCGCTCGCTGGCGCTCTTTACCCGTATCTTTGATTATTTTGACAAGCAAAACACCATTGTCTCACCCAAGCGGTGCTTTTCCCCCGACGTCACCCGCAAGGACATCGAGTTTGACCATGTGGTGTTCTGGTATGACGAGGACAAGCCCCTGCTCACCGATATCCACTTTACCGTTCCCGGCGGAAAGATGTACGCCATCGTCGGTCCCTCCGGCTCGGGAAAATCCACGGTGGTCAATCTGATCCCCCGGCTGTACGACGTCAAGGGCGGGCGGGTGGCCATCGCCGGAGTCAATGTCAAGGGCTTTGACCTGACCTACCTTCGCTCGCAGATCGGCGTGGTGACCCAGGACACTTATCTTTTCAACGGCACCATCCGGGAAAACCTGCTCTATGCCAAGGACGACGCCACCCAGGAGGAGCTGGAGGCCGCCTGCCGCACGGCAAACATCCACGATTTTATTATGGCGCAGCCTCAGGGCTATGACACCATGGTGGGCAACCGGGGACTCAAGCTCTCCGGCGGCGAAAAGCAGCGTCTTTCCATCGCCCGGGTCGTCCTCAAGGATCCCAAGATCCTTATTCTGGACGAGGCCACCTCTGCGCTGGACTCCATTTCGGAAAATGCCATTCAGGACGCGCTGGAAACGTTGATGGAGGGACGCACCAGCATCGTCATCGCCCACCGTCTGTCCACCATCCTCAAGGCCGATCGGATCCTTGTGGTCAAGGACGGCGTCATCAAGGAGCAAGGCACCCATGAGGAGCTTTTGGAGAAAAACGGCGTCTACCGCGAGCTGTATGAGACCCAGTTCCGTCAGGTGCTGGACTATGAGGCGGAAAAAACGTGAGCCGTCGGGACGATCTGGCGGGAAATGCGCATTCTGGCGCTCAAATCCCCCCAGCACTTCAAGGGCCGGTGGCACGGCAGAGCCAAGACCATCATCCCCTGCGACTTCCCCGGCATCCACAGCTCGGATCTGCGCAGCTTTGCCTTTCGCAATCTGGATATGCGCTGTTTCCCCTTTGAAAATCCCCGGCGGTAAAATGAATATAGAATATAAAAAAGCCCGCGAAAGCGGGCTTTTTTCGTTTTGTTATTCTCCGTTGTCCGAACGGACGACCTTGCCGATGTTCCACAGGTAGGCCGCCTTGTGCGCCGCCTCCCGACGCTCGGAGGGCAGCTTGTAGGAGACCGGCGCGGTCTGGGAGCCGCACTCCATGCACATCACATACCAGCACCAGTCGTTTTCCTCTTCCAGCAGACCCGCGCCGCCGCAATAGGGGCAGTCCTGCAGGTCGATCTCTTCATGAATTTCCAACCGTATTCCCTCCCTGCTGTCAATCGCATTTTTCTCTATTATAGCGGGATATGCGCTGTTTTGCAATTCTTTTTTACTCCCGGCCGAAATAGGCGTCGATGCCGTCGGCAATGCCCTGTGCCAGCTTTTGCTGATAGTCCTCGGTGGCCATGAGAAGGTCTTCCTCCCGGTTGGTCATAAAGCCCATCTCCACGATGGTCACCGGCATGGTCGTCCAGTTGATGCCCGACATGGTGTCGGTCTCCCACACACTGCGCTTTTTTTTTTTTTTGGCGCGGGTCAGACCGTCCAGAACGGCGTCGGAAAGTCTGCGGCTCTCGGGATACAAATCGGCACAATAGGGATTGTCGGGGGTCATGCAGATGGTCAGCGCGCCGTGAACGGCGGGATCATCCGAGCCGTTGGCATGGATGCGGACAAAGATATCGGCCTGGGCGTCGGCGGCGATCTGCGCACGCTGGGCGTTGGAAAGATCCACGTCTTCGGTCTCCCGGGTGAGGATCACCTCATAGCCCCGCGCCTCCAGTTCGTCCCGCAAAAGCAGACTGACCGCCAGGTTGAGGGCATGCTCCGGCAGACCGGAAAACCGCCCCGTGGTGCCGTCGGTGACCTTTGCCTTGGTCTCGGCAGCGCCGGGGCCGATGGGTTCCTGTTCCCGGTTGCCCTTACGCTGATGGCCGGGGTCGATGGCCACAAGGATCTTTGCCCCGCCGTCGGGCTGTTCCGGCTGAGGCGCGGGCTCCTCCGGCTGGGGCGCAGGCTCTGCAGGTTGAGGCGCAGGCTCTGCAGGTTGAGACGCGGGCTGTTCCGGCTGGGGCGCAGGCTCCACAGGCTGGGGCGCAGGCTCCTCGGGTTGAGGCGCGGGCTCCTCCGGCTGGGGCGCAGGCTCCACAGGCTGGGGCTCGGGCTCCGCAGGCTGGGGCGCGGGCTCCTCCGGTTGGGGCGCGGGCTCTGCGGGCTGGGGCGCGGGCTCCGC